>CAYLJC010000296.1:0-4565 GCA_964383345.1 uncultured Akkermansia sp.
CGAAGAGCAGCGGCAGCTCCCGCGCGACCGGACCGAACCGCGCCCGGAACTCCGCATCGCCAAACTGCTTGTGGCACCCGCCCCGGAACGAAGCCGCGAGGACCCGCTCGGGATGTCTCAGGATCATCTGCGAGGACCAGCTCGATCCGCCGGAATGACCCCAGAGCACCCAGGGCAGTTCCCCCAGTTCCGGACGGGCACTCTCTCGACCGATTTCCTCGAGGGCGGAAAACAAAGCCCGCTCCGAGCCGCTTTCGGGATTGTTCCATTCATCGCAGCTTCCCGCGACCTGGTACTGCGGCGAGAGCAGGGCGAAGTGATGTTTCCGAGCCAGCGCCCGCCAATGGAAATCGAGGGTCACCGGCGGATGGGCCTCGGGCGAGGCATTGGTGCAGCCGTGCTGATGGATCAGCACGCCTCGGAGAGGATCGGTCGTGTCGGGAATCCAGCAGGAAAACTCTCCGTGATGGAATTTTTCCCCCGGCTGCGGCAGGAGGAGCCGTTCGTAGACCCACCCGTCCTCCGCGGAGGCGACGGACCCGGACAGGAGAAGGACTGCGGTCGCGTGGAGGAGGCAGAGGAGAAGAAGTCTGTCAGGACGTGGTGACATGGGTTCTTTTCCGCTGGTTCGTTTTGCCGGCGCTCTCTCAGGGCACCACCGGAACCAAGGCCTTGCCCGCTTCATCGACCGGATAAACCGCTCCCATTTCTTCCAAACGCTTCACCATGCCCTCCATCATCCGGGTCAGGACTTCTTTTTCCCGGTCGGCGCGATTGTCCTGTTCGAACGGATCTTCCCCGAGATGGAAAAGCTCGTAGTGGCCCCCGCTGAACTGGATCAGACCGCCGTGCGTCGGCACTTCGGGCAGGGTGTGGTAGATCACTTTCCAATCCCCCTCGCGCCACACCGTGAAATAATTGCTGCGGTGCGGTCCGTGCGGATAATGCATCAGGAACTGCGAGGGGCGCGAGGGATCGGGGCGACCGCTCAGGAGAGTCTTGAGCGAGTGCCCGTCGACGATGTGTCGTCCCGGCGCGACCGGGCCGCCCTCCGCCGAGACCAGTTCGAGGAGGGTGGGGAAGAGATCGGTCACATTGGCCATCTGGCTCTGAATCGCTCCGGCGGCGATGGGCAGGAGTCGCTGCGAGGGATGCTCGGGATTCGGAGCGGCCCAGGCGGCGAGGAAGGGCACCCGCATCCCGCCCTCGTAGTGGGAACCTTTTTTCCCGCGCAGAGGTTCGGCGCAGGCGACGATGTGCTGGGTGCCGAGGGGCGCGTCGCTGCCGTTGTCCCCGAGGAAAATCACGAGGGTGTTTTCCGCCACTCCCAATTCTTTGAAAAAATCCAGCATGTCGCCGAGGGATTTGTCCACGCCCTCGATGAGGGTGGCAAAAGCCTGGGCCGGTTCGGGTTTGCCGCTGTCGCGGTAGTGCTCCGCGAAGCGGGGATCGGATTGGAAAGGGGAATGGGCCGCGTAGTGGGCGAAGTTCAGGAAAAAGGGAACCTCCTCCTCGACCGCCTCGCGCACCGCCGCCTGTGCCTCCAGGGTGAGGGCTTCTGTCAGGAAAATGTCCTGACCGTGGTACTTTGCGAGGCCGGGGACGGCATTGGGACCGGGTTTTTTGTTGGCTTTGCTTTTGTCTTTGTCTTTGCCCTTTCGCTTGCCTTTGCCCGCGGCATTTTTGGATCGGTCGAAGTTCCGGGCACCGTAGTAGCTTCCCGGCGCTCCGTTCGAGGCCCCGGCGATGTTGACATCAAATCCTATCCTCGTCGGGTCGGACCCTTCGGCGTGACGGGGACCGAAGTGTGCCTTGCCCACATGGATGCTGCGGTAGCCGCGTTCGCGGAGAACACCGGCGAGAGTGATGTCGCCCTCTTTCAAACCTTCCCAGTTCCACTGCGGCGGTCCCTGCTCCCCGCCGTTGTTTTTGTCGGGATGGATCCAGTTAGTGGTCCGGTGGCGCGCCGCATTCTGCCCTGTCATGATGCTGATGCGGGAGGGCGAACAGACGCTCATGGCGTAGAACTGATTCAGCCGTATGCCCTGCCGCGCGAGCCGCTCCATCGAGGGGGTGCGATAAAAATCGTTGAGCGGATACCGCTTGGGATTTCCTTCGTCGTCTGTCAGGAAAGGCACCGAGCTGTCCATCATGCCCATGTCATCGACGAGGAAAATGACAATGTTGGGCGCCTCCGATGAGCGAAGGGCCACCGGAGCGAAAAGCAGACCGAAACCAAGGGCGGCGATCAGAGGGAAACGGCGCTTCCCTTCGTGTGAAGCGGGGGGGCTGCGATCCGGTTTTTTCATCTTTTATGATGCGCTTGCGAGAGCCTGATCGAGATCGGCGATGATGTCGTCGATGCTCTCCAGTCCGATGGAGAGGCGAACGAGTCCGGGAGTGATGCCGCAGGCGGCCTGGGCCTCGGCGTCGAGCTGGGAATGGGTCGTGGTCGCGGGATGAATCGCGAGTGATTTGGCATCCCCGACGTTGGCGAGATGGGAAAAAAGTTTCAGATTTTCGATGAAATTTTTCCCCGCTTCCGTTCCGCCCCGGATCCCGAAGACCACCATCGAGCCGCCTTTGCCGCGCAGGTAACGCTGATTTTTCCCGAACTCCGGATCGGTCTCCAATCCCGGGTAGCGCAGCCATTCGACTTTCTCGTGTTTCTCCAGATAGCGCACCACTTCCCGGGTGTTCTCACAGTGGCGTTCCATCCGCAGGGCGAGGGTTTCGATGCCCTGGAGGAGGAACCAGGCGTTGTCCGGAGCGATGCAGGCACCGAGGTTGCGGAGCGGCACGGTGCGCATCCGCAGGATGTAGGCGAGCGGAGCGAGCGCCTCGGGGAGATCGTGCCCCCAGCGCAGTCCGTGATAGGATTGGTCCGGAATATCAAAAAGGGGATGTTTTCCCGCCGCCCAGTTGAACTTGCCCGAGTCGACCACGATTCCCCCGATCCCGGCCCCGTGTCCGCCGAGCCATTTGGTCAGCGAATGCACCACGATGTCGGCCCCGTGCTCCAGCGGACGGGTCAGATACGGAGTGGAAAAAGTGGAGTCCACGATAAAGGGCAGACCGTGATCGTGCGCGATTTGGGCGACCGCTTCGAGGTCGGTCACTTCGAGCGCGGGATTGGAAACCGACTCGCAGAAGAGGGCGCGGGTGTTGTCATCGATCGCGGCGGCGTAGGCTGCGGGATCCTGGGAATCAACAAACTTCACCGTGATCCCGAGGGTCGGAAGAATGTCGTTGAACTGGGTGTAGGTGCCGCCGTAGAGATTGCGGGCCGACACGATGTTGTCCCCCGCCTGGGCGAGGGTGATGATGGAATAAAACACCGCCGACATCCCCGAAGCGACCGCGAGGCCTCCCATTTCGGGCGCTCCCTCCAGCAGGGCGACACGCTTTTCCAGCACGTCGGTGGTGGGGTTCATGAGACGGGTGTAGATATTCCCCAATTCTTTGAGAGCAAACAGGTTGGCGGCGTGCTCGGTCGAGTTGAAAACAAAAGAGCTGGTGCGGTAGAGCGGAACCGCGCGTGAATTGGTGTCGGAATCGGGGGTGTGCCCCCCGTGAAGGCAAAGCGTTTCGAATTTCATAAGCGAGGATGTGTCTCCGCAGGTTGCCAAAGGCCGGGCCGTCTGGCAAGCGCGATTCCGTCCGAAACGGGTTGACGGAACGGGGCGGATCAGGCCATCCTTTCCCGCAAGGCTCCTATTCCGGCCCGAGGTTCCGGGCGGTCGCAAGGGCCGGAGAGGTTAAATCGGTTTCCTTTGTCCCGTTCCCCGGTAGATTTTGGCATGCCCTCGACCATCGCCGACGTCCTTCTCATCTCCCCGAACGATCTCATCCGCCCTGTTTCGATCGAAATGGGGGACGACGGCCACATCGGCCAGATCCACGAGGGACACAATCCGCCCGCCGGGAGCAAGGTGATCTTCGACGGCGGCGGCGAGATTTACGTCACCGCTGGGTTCATCGACATCCACACTCACGGAGCCAATGGATTTGATCTCTCCTACGCCACCCACAAGGCCGTCGAGACCATGGCCGAAGCCAAACTGGCCGAGGGTGTCACCACCTTTCTCCCGACGACCTGGACCGCTTCCCGCGAACACACAATCGCCATGGCCGAGGCGGCGGCCGCCTATCGCAAGCACGAGCGTTTTGCCCGTACCCCCTTTCTTCACGTCGAAGGCCCCTATCTCAATCCCGACCGGGCCGGAGCGCAGGACCCCCGCCACATGCGGAAACCCGACGTCGACGAAATCCGCCACCTCCATTCCATTTGTCCCGTCGGACTCCTCTCCCTCGCCGTCGAAATCGAAGGGGCGATCCCTTTTCTCCGTGAGATGAAAAAAATGGGCATCGTGACCTCCGTCGCCCACAGCGCCGCGACCTACGCCGAATTTTGTGCCGCGAAAGAAGCCGGACTTGCCCACCTCACCCATTATGGCAACCAGATGTCCGCCCTCCATCATCGCGAGATCGGTCTCGTCGGGGCCGGTCTCCTCGATGACTCCGTCATGATCGAACTGATCTGCGACACCATCCATCTCTGCCCC
>CAYLJC010000297.1:0-4551 GCA_964383345.1 uncultured Akkermansia sp.
CGCCGGTCAGTCCGGGTCCGTCACCGTCGCCACCAACATGGCCGGACGGGGCACCGACATCAAACTGGGCGAAGGTGTCGCCGAAAAAGGCGGCCTTTTTGTCATCGGAACCGAGCGCCACCGCAGCCGACGGGTCGACCGCCAGTTGCGCGGACGTTGTTCCCGCCAGGGCGATCCCGGCCGATCCGTCTTCTACGTCAGCTTCGAGGACGACCTCATGATGCAGTTCGGGGCCGCCGAGCGCATGACCAAAATGATGGAGCGTTTCGGCCTCGAAGAAGGCCAGGAACTCGAGCACTCCTGGCTCAACAAATCCGTCGAGAACGCCCAGAAAAAAGTCGAGTCCCGCGACTACCTCTCGCGGAAACACATTCTCGAATACGACGACGTCATGAACAACCAGCGGAGCGTCGTTTACGGCTACCGCAACGAAGTGCTCCAGACCGAAGATCCCCACGCCCTCATCGTCGAGATCATCGAGGAAGCCCTCCCCACCATGCTTGATGACGCTCTCGATGTCGAGACCGGAAGGCTCATTCCCGAGGCCGCCCTCCAAATCGTCAACACCCATTTCCCCCTCGGACTCACCACCGAAGACGCCGCCCTCGAGAGCCGCGGCGACGAGGAAAACCTCGACTTTCTCATCTCCCAGGTCAAAGCCGCCTACGAGGTCAAAACCAACCACGAGGACCCCGAGCGCGTCGAGGACCTGGAACGCTGGGTCATCCTCCACAGCATCGACCAACTCTGGCAGGAGCACCTCTACGAGATGGACAGCCTCCGCGAATCCATTGGCAACTACCGCTACGCGCAAAAGGATCCCCTCGTCGAATACAAACACTCCGCCTACGAGCTTTTTGTCGGACTGATGGACCGCATCAAGACCGAGGTCCTCGGCAACCTCTTCCGCACCACCACGACCCGCCCCGAGGATTTCAACCGCGTCCTCCGCGGCATCCAGACGAGCCGGCCCGACGTCCTCTCCGGTCTCGCCGCGGACGGAGGCGCCAGCCTCGCCCCGCCCGCCTCCGCGAAGATGCCCGAGATCCAAATCCCCAAAACCCCGCTCCGCCGCGAAATGCCCAAAGTCGGACGCAACGACCCCTGCCCCTGCGGGAGCGGGAAAAAATTCAAGGCCTGCTGCGGCAAGGCCTGATTTCACCTCCGCAACAAAGGCCCAAAAAAGGCCGCGCCCTCCCTCCGATGACCCTCATCCTCATTCTGTGTGTCGTTGGAATCGTCGCCGTGCTCGCCGAGCTGGTCCTCCCCGGAGGCATCCTCGGTGTCGTCGGTGCCCTCTGCCTCGTCGGAGCGGTCATCGCGACCTACCTCGGGTACGGAGGCGTCGCCGGCACCATCGCCCTCGCCATCGTGGTCCTCGCCGGCATGGCCACCCTTTCGCTCTGGATGCGGCTCTTCCATCGCCTCCCCTTCACCAAACAACTTGTCCTCGATGACTCGGTGGGGGTCGATGCCGAGATGAGAAAAAAGCAGGACATGACCGGACGCGCCGGTCGTGCCCTCACCGACCTGATGCCCTCGGGGCGCGGCGAATTCGACGGAGAAAAGATCGATGTCGTCGCCGAAGGCCCCTCCATCCGACGCGACGCCCGCATCGAGATCGTCGAGACCCGCGGTCCCAGCATCATCGTGCGCGAGATCCGGGAAGGAGACTGAGCGGTGCACCTCTATCTGCACATCCCCTTTTGTCACCACATCTGCCCCTACTGTGGTTTCTACAAGCACAAACCCGGTCGCCTCGCCAATCGCGCCTTCGTTGACGCCATCCTCGCCGAAGCCCGGAAACGCTGCCAAGGACAAGCCCTCGCCCCTCGGACAGTTTATTTCGGCGGAGGCACCCCCACCCTGCTCGGCCCGTCCCTGCTCGAACGGCTCATGCGGGGCCTCGGCGAACACTTTGACCTCGGCCAGGTCCGCGAGTGGACTCTCGAAGCCAATCCCGCCACCTTCGACCTCGAAAAAGCCAGCCTGATCCGCGCCCTCGGGGCCGACCGCATCAGCCTCGGGATCCAGTCCTTCCAGCCAAGCGTTCTCGCCACCCTCGGACGCGACCATTCCCCCGACGACGCCATCCGCGCCTACCAGACCCTCCGGGAAGCGGGATTTGAAAACATCAGCATTGATCTCATGTTTTCCATTCCCGGCCAGGACACCGCGCTCTGGCAGGCCGATTTGGAACAAGCTGTCGCCCTCGCACCCGAACATTTTTCCGCCTACAACCTCACCTACGAAGAAGACACCGACTTCCTGACGCGTCACCAATCCGGCGAACTCGATGCCAGCGAAGACCGCGACGCCGACCTCTTTTACCAGGCCATCGACTTCCTCGAAACGCGGGGATACACCCATTACGAGATTTCCAACTACGCCCGTCCCGGCCGGGAATCACAGCACAATCGCGCGTATTGGACCGGAGCCGACTACCTCGGACTCGGTCCCGGTGCCGTCTCCACGATGGCCGGACAACGCTGGAAAACCCTCCCCGACACCGCCGCCTACGTCCGCGCCGCCACGACCGGACTCGACACCCGCAGCGACATCGAGATTCTCAGCGACGCGGACCGCCGCACCGAAGCCATCGCCCTGCGTCTCCGCACCCGCGAAGGTATCCCGAGAGAATGGCTGCCCGCGTCCGGCCCCCTCGCCACCCTCCTCGAAGAGGGTTTGGTCGAAGAGCAAAGAGGGTTCATCCGCCTGACCCGCGCTGGCAAGGCCCTCGCCGATCCCATCGCCGGGGAACTGATCTGAAACTCTCGCGTCAACGTGTTGTGCTAAAACACTTGCCGTGTCCCCCGCTCTCGGTCTACCCTCGGATCATGGCCGAAGTTTCCCTCCTGAACCATCCTTTCCACATCCGTCCCGGCTCGAAAGTCGATCTCTCCTCCATCCCTTCGCGAGGCGAAAGCCTTTTCCCCATCGACAAGGACGAGGGCGAGGATCTCATGAAAGATTTTTCCAAAAAGATCGACGAGCTGCAGGAACTCTTTTACGCCGAGGGCAAACACCGCCTCCTCGTCATCTTCCAGGCGATGGACACCGGCGGCAAGGACGGCACCATCCGCAATGTCTTCGACAAAATGGATCCCCAGGGCATCCGCGTTGCGGCCTTCAAACGCCCCAGCTCCCTCGAACTCGCCCACGATTACCTCTGGCGGGTCCACGCGAAGGTGCCGCAAAACGGCGAAGTGGTCATCTTCAACCGCAGCCACTACGAGGACATTGTCGCGGTGCGGGTTCGCGAAATCTTCCCCGAATCCCGCTGGTCGAAGCGCTACCAGCACATCGTGAATTTCGAGCAAATGCTGGCCGACGAAGGCACCACGATCCTTAAATTTTTCCTTCACATTTCCCCCGACGAACAAAAAGAGCGCCTCCAGGATCGCCTCGACGAAACCGACAAACTTTGGAAATTCAATCCCGGCGACCTCGACGACCGCGCCCTCTGGCCGAAGTTCATGGAGGCCTACAGCGAGGTGTTGTCCCGCACCAGCACGGCGGTCGCGCCCTGGTATGTCATTCCCGCCGACCGCAAATGGTACCGCGATCTCGCCGTCGCCGACATCCTCATCCGAACCCTCGAAAATCTCGACATGCAATATCCCGGGATCGATTTTGATCCGCGGGAGATCCGGATCGAATGATCCATGATCAGGCCACGCGGGAAACTTGTCGGCCACCGCGCTCTTTTGCGAAACTGGCGCATCATGAAACCGCTCCCGCTTTTCCTTCTGCTTTGCAGCCTGGTGCCCCTCGCTTCCCCGCTCCCCGCGCAGGACTACGACACCCGCGCCTGGTTCAAGGGGAACACCCACACCCATTCGCTCTGGAGCGACGGCAATGATTTCCCGGAAATGATTTTCCACTGGTATCGCGAGCGGGGCTACGACTTTGTTGCGATGAGCGATCACAATGTCCTCCAGGAAGGGGAAAAATGGGTCGCTCTGGAAACCATTCGCAAACGCCAGAAAGCGGTCGGACGCACGGCCGTGATGAAAGCCGAAGCCCTCTACGGCAAGGATTGGCTGCGCCGTGAGACGCGGGACGGCAAGGAGGGGATCCTTCTGAGAACCTTGGAAGAATGCCGGACCCTCCTCGAAAAACCGGGCGAATTTTATCTTCTTCCCGCCGAGGAAATGTCGAACTCGGGTCAGAAAAAACCGGTTCATATCAACATACTGAATCTCGACACCGTGATTGAGCCGATCAAAGATGACGAGGCCAGCCCGCGGGAAGTCCTCCGCCAAAGTATGCGGGCGATCCAGGCCCATGCCGAAACCTCGGGACGCCCCATTCTCGCCCATCTCAACCACCCCAACTTCCAATGGGCCCTCACCGCCGAGGATCTCGCCGCTGTCGCCGAAGGTGCCTACTTCGAAGTCTACAACGGCCACCCCGGCGTCAACCACCTCGGCGATGCGACCCGCCCCGGCGATGAAAAAATCTGGGACATCGCCAACACCATCCGCCTCGCCGAACTCGACCTGCCCCCGCTGCTCGGGTTTGCCTCGGACGATTCCCACACCTACCACG
>CAYLJC010000298.1:0-4544 GCA_964383345.1 uncultured Akkermansia sp.
CAGCGGCGACTCGGATTTCTCTCCGCTCGTCAGCAAGTTGCGCGAGAACAACAAGGAGGTCATCGGGGTCGGCGTGAAACAATCCACTTCCGATCTCTTTGTGGCGACTTGTGACGAGTTCATTTTCTACGACGATCTCGTCCGGAAAAAGGAAAGCCAGCGGACGCGGAACGCCGCCAAAAAAGTGGTCGAAAAACCGGCCAACGGTGCCGCCTCTTCCACTGTCGGCGCGGGAGGATCCGCTCCGGGGGCGGAAAAGCGGGCCGAGGCGATCACCCTGGTGCTCGAAACCATCGACGCCATGCACGAAACCCGCGGGGAGGACGAACTCATCTGGGGTTCCATGGTGAAGCAGGCGATCAAACGCCAGAAACCCGGATTTACCGAAAGCTACTACGGATTCCGCGGGTTCAATTCCCTCCTCGAAGAGGCGCGCGACCAGGGCCACATCGAGCTGCAGGCCGATGAGAAATCGGGCGGCTACATCGTGCGCCGGATCGGCTGACAAGGCGAAAGCGGCCGGGAAAGAGTCTTCTCGACCGGACCTTGTCTCCTGCAAATGAGAAAGGCGGGACCTGAGCCCCGCCTTTCAAACCAAGGGTTGCCTCTTCACTCAAAGAAGCAAATTCTATTTCCAGTCGTTACCAGGAAGTCCTGACGCCCAGCATCCAGGTTCCCGTGTCAACCGTGTCATTGGCCGATGCATAGATATCACCGGTGGCGTGTTCATAACCAGCCATGAGCTTGAGATTGTTCTTGCACACGTAGTAGTTGAAACCGGCATAGAAGGTGTGGTAGTCCTCGACGGAGTGGCGCACATCGTATCGCTGGGGACGCTGCTCGCGACCTTCTCCCATGTAGGCGTAACGGGTCACGAACTGCAGTTTGTCAGTGATGTTGTAGTAGGGCATGATGACCACACCGGCGGTGTCAAACCCGGCGGGAAGCGCTCCCGTGGCGAGTCCGTTGGCCGCGTAAATCACATCGGTGATCAAACCAAGCCGTCCGAATTCGGAGACGGTTCCCAGCGAGACGACGTGTTCGAAGGCGGAACCGAGGCTTGTATCCGCGCTACCGGCGGGGCTGGCCGCTCCATCGCTGTTGTTGGTGAACTGATAACCGAACTGGATTTCCGTGGCTTCGGTGAAATCAAAGGAGTTCCGGTAGGTCAGGCTGCCGCGGGAATCGAAGTCAGCCCAGTCATAGCGTTCCCCGGTGATGTCGCGGTCCGCGCCGGCGACCCACCCGCCCAATTCGTGGCTGAGACCGAGGGCTTCGAACCCGACGGCGACGCCCCACGGCTTGTTCGAGATAACGGCGTTGGAGATCGCGGAACGCTCGATCGTGAGGATGCTGTTGGAAGACATTTCGTTCTCCACGGTGATCTTTTGCTTGGATTTGCCGACGATGACGTAGAACTCATCGGAAGGCTCCCAAGCGATATTGATTTCGTCCCAATCGTCGAAGAAGGCACCGTAGGTCAGACCGTGCGCTCCCGCCCCGCCGCTGCCATCACTCAGGATGATGAGGGCGCTGAAGGTAAGGTCGTTGGCCATTTCGATCTCGGTGCCGACACGGAAGCGGCGGCTTTGGAATTCGTGGTATCCGTTGGTGGTCTCGACACCGCCCGCGAGGGTGTCTTCGGTCTGGGAAATCCATTGACCGTGATAGCGCCCTTTGAATTTCACGGATTTGATAAATCCGTCGCCTTCATACAGCTTGTTTTTCTTGAACACATCGCACCAGGACGTGTCCACGATGGGCATTTTGTCGTTGATCACGGTTTTTCCGTAATCCCCGGCGGTGGCCGTGGCAGCACCCGCGAGCGCAATGACTCCGGTGAGCGTGGTTACTGATATTTTTTTTCTAGTATTTTGCATGGTGTTATCGGTTTTCGAACCTACCCGAACCGATGACCTGATATCGGGCAGAAAGCGAGGGGTAAAAGGTGACGATGGCGTCACATTTTGTCCTCCTGATGCACGGGTGGATCAGGGATGCGGCAGATGCAGCTTGTCCACAATTGCGTTCTGAAGCAAATGTTTTTCTGCGACAATTTTCGGAATGGGTTTCGGCGGGTTTCGCGGGCCATATCGCGCGGGTTCTCCTCGGCGGAAGTGCTTCTCTCGCCTTGTTTTGTGTGTGTCAGCACTGTCACATACGACGGTTTGAGAAACCGGGCTGGGAAGACTGATGGTTCGCCACGTTTGATCGGCGAATTCATCGTCGGTCCGACGAATTCCAATAACGAAAACAAACCCATACTCAACTCCGTATATGAAATTCTCTCAAAATCTCTGCAAAGCCAGTCTCGTGGCCGCCGCTCTTCTCCCGACCTGGTCGGGGGCCGAAGATGTGGTCAAGGTGGATGCGGACATTCCCGCTTACGAAGTCGTCAGCGGGGTGACCGGCAACCTGAACTCGATCGGATCGGACACTCTCAACAACCTCATGACCCTTTGGGCGGAAGGTTTCAAAGCCAAATACCCCAACGTGAACATCCAGATCGAAGGGAAAGGTTCCTCGACCGCTCCCGTTGCTCTCATCGAGGGCACCGCCCAGCTCGGCCCGATGAGCCGTGCGATGAAGTCGGAAGAAATCGACCAGTTCGAGAAAAAATTCGGCTACAAGCCCGTGGAAGTGAAGGTTTCCATCGACGCTCTCGCGGTCTACACCCACAAGGACAACCCGATCAAGGGTCTCACCCTGAAGCAAGTGGATTCGATCTTTTCTTCGACCTTCAAAGCCGGCGGCACCGCGATCACCAAGTGGGGCCAGGTGGGACTGGAAGGCGATTGGGCCGACAAGGACATCTCCAAGTATGGCCGCAACAGCGCCTCGGGAACTTACGGTTTCTTCAAGGATCTCGCTCTTCTCAAAGGGGATTATGACGCTTCGGTCAAAGAACAGCCCGGTTCTTCCGCGGTGGTTCAGGGTGTCGCGAGTGATCTCGGCGGAATCGGCTACTCGGGGATCGGATACAAGACCTCGAGCGTGAACGCCATCGCCCTCGGCTCCGCTCCGGATGCTCTCTTCGAGCCCTCCTACGAGAATTGCCTCAGCGGTGACTATCCGATGGCGCGTTTCCTCTACATCTACGTGAACAAAAACCCCGAGAAAGCACTTGATGTGCTCACTCTTGAGTTCCTCAAGTTTGTTCTCTCGCAGGAAGGCCAGGAAGTGGTCGTCAAAGACGGATATTTCCCCATGCCCGCCGAAGTGGCCGCTGAAGTGGTGGAGATGATCTCGAAGTGATTTCTGTCGGAAATCAAACAAAACCACAGGTGAAAATATTTGCCTTTCGTGTCAAGGTCCTATCCCTTGGCACTCTTTTCCGAGCATGAACACCATCCCGTCCCCCCCGGAGACCCAGCCCCAGGCCCCGCGACAGACTCCCGATCCGAAACGCTTCGAGGCGTCGCGACGGGTGCTCCTGACGGATGCCTTCATGAATGGCTTTATCAAAGTGGGCGGGATTTTTGTGGTGGTGGCGGTGATTGGTATCTTTGTTTTTATTGTGTCCCAGGTCCTCCCGATGTTCCAGTCGGCCGAGGTGGACGTAAAAGGAGGCGGGATCGTCTCCGAGGTTCTGCCGGAAGGGGATTATGTGGCCATCACGGTCGATGAATGGGGCGAGCGTCCCATAGCCCTGCGGCGGGATGGGCGACTTTTTTATTCTGATTTCACCGACGCCGGAACGGTCGGTGAGATGGAATTTTCTTTTCTCGAAAACGACAGCATTTCCGCAGTGGATGCGGTGCCCGGTTCGGGAGTCTTTGCGGTGGGCACGACAGGTGGCGGGGTCCATCTGCTTGATTATGCCTACAAACCGGTTTTTAATGACGGAGAACGGAGCATCGAGGGATCAGTCACCGAGGCCTATCGCGGAGAGGTCGGCGGCCCGGTGCGCGCCCTTGGATTCGGTCAGTCCGGATCGGCCCGTCTCGTGGCGGTGTTGGCGGATGCGGCCGAGGGCCAAAGTCTCCGTGCGACCCTCGTGGAGCGGAAACGAAGTCTCGTCGGTGCGGGTCAGTGGACGGAATCCGCCGTGGTCGACCTCAGTGCTTCGCTACGCAACGGTGTGGCGGTGAAATCCCTTCACGTTTCCAATCGGGCCGATTCCATTCTCGTGGTTTTTGAAAATGGCGAGGTGGACTACCACTTCCGCTCCGGTGCGGAGACAAATTTCGAGCTGCGTCAGACTTTCCGCCCTTTCCAGGATCTCGAGGATCAGAAAATCGCGAAGTCGGGGTTTCTCTTTGGTGATGTCTCGATGGTTTTTGTATCTTCCTCGGGCAATAACCGCATCTTCAGCCTCTACCGTACCGAGGAGGAACCGGTCCGCCTGTTCCATCTCACGAAACAGTACCAGGACCTCCCTGAAGCGGCTGAATTTTTCGCAAAAAGCCTTCGCAACAAGGCATTCCTTACCGGCGCCGACGGTCACGCCAGTCTCCGCTACGCCACCACCGAAAAAGTGCGATGGGAAGGAGAGTTGCCTTTCCAGGTCCGTCAGGCCCTCATCGGTTCGAAGTATGACTCAC
>CAYLJC010000299.1:0-4541 GCA_964383345.1 uncultured Akkermansia sp.
GTGAACCAGTCCGGAAAATATCCGGTGTGATCGCTCACTCCGGGCTTCACCCGCCCCGGCCACGAGGCGATGAAAGGCACCCGGATGCCGCCGTCGGTGAGGCTGCGCTTGAGTCCGGTGTAGGGGCCGTTCGGATCAAAACGATCCAGGTTGTGCCGACTCTCCTTGTGCGGACCGTTGTCACTCGTGAAAATGACGAGGGTGTTTTCGGCGAGACCGAGAAGTTCGAGATGATCCAGCATTCGCCCCACATAACCGTCCATCCGCGTGATCATCGCGGCGTGTCCTTTGTCCGGGTCGGGCCAGTCCATCGTCGTGTAGGGTCCGAAGTCGGGAACATGGGCGCCATTCCCCACCGCACGGCTGCGTTCGTTGTTGGCGTGCGGAATGACAAGGCTCCAATAAAGAAAGAAGGGGTGGTCCTGATTCCGTGAGACAAATTTGAGGGCTTCGTCGGTGATGAGATCATCGGAAAAAAGCAAGGGTTCCAGCGCATGACCCGCCCCCGCGTCCCCCATCGGAAAAACGACGTTTGGCAGGGTGATTTTGGTCTCGTTTTTCCAGAGAAAATCGGTGAAATGGTTGTGCGCGTGGCCTTGGTGGAGATACCCGAAAAATTCGTCGAAGCCGTGTTTCCGGGGGAGACCGGACTCCGCCTCGCCCATGTCGCCGAGGCCCCATTTTCCCATCAGGGCGGTGCGGTAGCCGGCCTTTTGCAGGGCGGCGGCCACGGTGACATCCCCGGCCCGGAGCGCCTGGGCGGCGGGGTTGTTCTTTCCCGCGTTGCCGCGCACGCGGGTATGCCCGTGGTGGAGACCGGTCATGAGAGTGCTGCGCGAGGGAGCGCAGACGGTGGCTCCGGCGTAGAAGTGGGTGAAACGCATCCCCTCCTCCGCCATCCGGTCGAGACGCGGGGTTTGGATGACTTGCTGCCCGTAACTGCCGAGCTCCCCCCAGCCGAGATCGTCGGCCATGATCCAGATGAGATTGGGCCGCTCCCCTCTCGCGGCGGACGTTCCGCCTTTTTCCCGTCCTTCTTTTTTCCCTTTCGGAACCCCGGCCCCCTTCGAGCGTTCACTGGAAGCGGCGAGAGGCCCGGCCATGGGCGGGGTTTCAAAAAATTTACCCCCGTCGATGAGGCGGGGATCTCCGGTGCGGGTCAGTTCATCGAGGAGCCGTCTCTCCAGATTTTTCCTGATCGCGGCATGGGCGGGATCATCGGCGAGATTGGTCGTTTCGTGAGGATCTTTCTCCAGGTCGTAGAGTTCGTAGCGGGGTCGTTTCCCGTAGACCCAATCGAAATGCTCTTTCCATTCGGGAGTGTTCCGCACCCCGACGAGCCAGGCTTTGGTGGGTCCGGCGTCTTCATCGGGCAGGGTGACGCGGGTGACATTTTCGAGTTCTTCGAGGGAGGGGGTGTGACCGTCCTCCAGTTGGTAGTGGTCGCCGAGGGGATACCGGTCCGGACGGAAATTGAGGATCAGGACGTGCTCCGGCGTGCGGATGGCGCGTTGCGGGTAGGGAGAAAAATCCGCCCGCGCGCTCTCGACATGGCGTTCGCGTCCGGTGTAGACCACCGTGCGGGTGCTGTCGACAAGGCCGCTTTTGTCCGATTGCAAGACGGGCCGGAGACTGCGGCCCGTCATTTCCTCCGGCACCGGCAGACCCGCCGCTTCGAGAAAAGTCGGGGCGAGGTCGGTGAGGCTGGTGAGGTCTTCCACGACCCGGTTTCCCTTCACCCCCGGCCCGGTGAGGGAGAGGGCCACGTTGGTCCCGAAGCCGTAGAGATTGCATTTGCCGTGGGGAAAACCGGGGGCGCCGTGGTCGCCGCTGATGGCGATGAGGGTATTCTCCCGCTCCCCGGTTTTTTCCAGTTCCTCAAGGATCACTCCGATCGCGGCGTCCCAGGCGGCCACCTCGCCGAGGTAGTCCGCGAGATCTTCGCGCACTTCCGGAACGTCGGGGAGAAAGGGCGGCAGTTTCCCCTTCAGATCGCCGGGCTCGATGCCCCAGAGTTTTTTTCCGCTTCCCTTGATCCATTTGCGGTGGACGTTTGTCGGCCCGAACCAGTAGAAAAAAGGCTTCCCCTCCTCGCGCGCCGCGAGGAAGTCCCGGAAATTCCCCCTGACTTCCCCCAACAAAATCTCTTTGGCCTTCTCCGCGGAAATCCCCTCGCCTATCATTTTAGTTACATTTTGGGAGAACTGGTTGAATTTCCCGCCGCGTTTCCCGAAATTTTGTTCCCGCGTGAAAGGAGCGTTGGCCGGGGTTCCCGGCCCCCACACTTTGTAGGTGTATCCGATGTCGTAACCGGCCTCTTGGAGCAGGAGCGGAAAATTCGGGAGGGAATCGTCCCAGACCGCCCCACGCAGGATTGCTCCGGTATTGGTCCGCCAGAAATGTTGTCCCGTTAGGAGAGCGGACCGACAGGGCGTGCAGGAAGGGGCGCTGACGTGGGCGTTGCGAAAGAGAACCCCCTCCCTCGCAATGCGATCGAAGTGGGGCGTGGCCACGATGTCGTTGATTCCTCCGGCACCTTCGACCTCGGCGTAAATCGAAGCGAATTTCCCCCAGTCGTCGGCGAAGAGAAAAAGAATGTTCGGTTTTTTCTTTGTCGCACCCTCCGCAGCGGTGGAGGCGGGCGGCACACTCGCGAAAAAGACAAACAAGAGGGCGAAGACAAATTTTGTTACAGCGGGAGATTTCATGCGAAGGGGGCGGGTTCGAAATTCACGGTTTGTCAGGTTCCTCGCGAATCCTCTCAAGCAGTTTCGAGAGACGGGCGACCACCTCGGGTTTATCGTCGTAGCGGTTTTTGGTTTCGGCGCGATCCTCGCCGAGGTGATACAACTGCCCGGCGGGGCCGCCTTCCTTCGCCGGATCGAGATCGCGGGGGGCGGAAAAACCACCCGAACCGCGATGCTCCGGAATCAGTTTCCAGGGACCCTGACGAATCGCAAACACCCCGCGAAAGGAAAGATGCACGGTGTGCTCGCGGACCGGTTTTTCCGGCTTTTCCGAGAGCAGCGCGGGGAGCAGGCTGACGCTGTCGGGTCCGGCCCCGTCGGGCAGTGTCTCCCCGGTGATGTCGGCCATCGTCGCAAGCAGATCGGTGAGATCGACCAGCTCGTTGCTGACACCTCCGGCGGGGGTCCGCCCGGGCCAGCGCACGAGGAAGGGAACGCGATGGCCTCCCTCCCAGATATCCGCCTTGGTTCCCCGCATCCACGCATTGCCTTGATGCCCGTACTCGCGCATGGCCGCTCCGCGCCCGGCGACCTTGTAGTGGGCGAGATCGTCGGTCTCCTTTGCCTCCCACCAGTGGAAAAGTCCTCCGTTGTCCGAGGTGAGCATCACGATGGTGTCTTCGGCGAGGTCGAGCCGGTCGAGCGTCTCGAGGATGGCTCCCAGCATCGCATCGGTTTCCACCACAAAATCACCGTATAAACCAGCCTCGCTTTTCCCGATATATTCCTGATTGGTCATGACCGGCAAATGCGGGGAAGGAAGCGGAAAGTAGAGGAAAAAGGGTTGCTCCGTCGCCTTCTCGGCATGGTTTTCGAGAAAGGAAAGCGCTTCACCGGTCAAGCGCGGCAGCACCCCGTAATTGGTGAAATCAGGCGAGCGTTTTCCCTCGTCGGTGGCCACGAAAGGGGCTTCGCGGAGCCGCTCCTGCCGCATCGTGGGGAGATGAAGAACCTCCTCGTTTTCGAGATAACAAAAGGGCGGCATGTTGAGCGAGGCGGAGATCCCGAAAAAACGATCGAAACCGAGCGCGAGAGGTCCGCCGCTGAATCCTTTGGTGTAATCGATATCATAGCCGGGGCGGACCCCGCCCTTCTCGGCGCGGTCGGCGGATTCGGGGGTGCCGTCGGTCCGCGTCCACTGCAAGCCGAGATGCCATTTGCCGACGCAGGCGGTGGCGTAGCCCTGCTTTTGCAAAAACGAGGCCACCGTGACGCGGTCCGCCTCGATCAGCGGAGGACTGAAACCGTCGAGGACTCCCTGCTTCAGCCGCGAACGCCAGTGATACCGTCCCGTGAGCAGGCTGTAGCGGGTCGGGGTGCAGACCGCCGAGGGCGAATGGGCGTCGGTGAAGCGCATCCCTTCGGCGGCGAGGCGGTCGGCGTGGGGCGTCGGGATCTTCGAATCGGGATTGTTGCAGGCGAGATCCCCGTAGCCGAGATCGTCGGCGAGGATGACGATGAGATTGGGTTTCGACGCGGTCTTGGCCGATTGCGCCGGGAGATCGCCGCCCCCCGTCGCGCAGAAAAAGAAGACAACCCCAAAAACAACAGGGAAGCTCGAAAATATCTTTGCTGAAACAGGACGGGACTTGGAAAAACGGCGAAGAGAACTCATGGAAAAACAGGGTAGCGAGCCGCGTCCGGGATGGTCAAGAGGCGAATCACGGTGATTTACGCCCCCCGAAAAGATTGCGCCCCTCACCGTCCCTCATTATCCTTGCCGTCTTATGTTTCCCCGCCTCGTCTCTTTTCTTTTTCTGGCCGGCCTTGTCCTGCTCCCCTCTCTCCGCGCCG
>CAYLJC010000300.1:0-4535 GCA_964383345.1 uncultured Akkermansia sp.
GGAGTTCCTCACCGCCAACACCAGCCACCAGCTCGATCATGGGTTCGACGGCACCAACCCCGCCCTCAACGCCACCGGCAAGGACGTGGTGGTCATCGGCGGCGGGGACACCGGGACGGACTGCGTCGGCACCAGCCTCCGCCACGGCTGCAAGAGTGTCATCCAGCTCGAGATCATGCCGCAACCGCCCCTGGAGCGCGCCGCCAACAATCCCTGGCCCGAGTGGCCCAAGGTCTACAAAATGGACTACGGACAGGAGGAAGCCGCCGCCGTTCAGGGTGCCGATCCCCGCCAGTATCTCGTCTCGACGAAACGTTTCCTCAAAGACGACGCCGGGAATCTCACCGGACTCGAGATCTGCAACATCGAATGGGTCAACGAGGGGGGGCGTTTCTCCCCGAAAGAAGTGGACGGCACCGTCCGCGTCATTCCCGCCCAGTTGGCTCTCCTCGCGATGGGGTTCATGGGACCCGAGCAGAGCATCGTCGAGCAATTTGCTCTCGAGACCGACGCCCGCTCCAACGTCAAGGCCGAGCACGGCACTTTCACCACCAATGTCCCCGGCGTCTTTGCCGCCGGCGACATGCGTCGCGGCCAGTCGCTCGTCGTCTGGGCGATCAACGAAGGACGTGGGGCGGCGCGGGAGTGCGACAGATATCTCATGGGGGTGACGAACCTGCCCTGAACCGGGAACGAGAAAGCGAGGGAATCAGCGCCACTTCCGGTAGTAGCGGACCAGTCCCGAAGTCACTCCGTCGGCGTATTCCTGGTAGATGTTTTTCCGGTAGATCCCGTTGATCTCGCGGAGACCGTCGTAGGGACCTTCCTGGACGCGCAGGTGGGTCTCGCGGTGGTTCATGCAAAAGGGTTCGAAAAAGAGCACGGGACAGGAGAACACCCGGTTCGCGAGGAGGTTCCGCGCCCAGACCAGGTCGTTGTCATTGACCGACATGCCCCTTTTGCCGTCGTAGTGGAAGGCGGGGAGACGGGTTTCCCGCTGCATCGTCCGGGAGACGACGTCGGCGAGTGCGAGCTCCTCGTGGTAGATGCGCTGGAGGATGCGCCGCACCATCTCGAAGCGGGTGTCGTCCTCCGCGATTTCGCCGCGTGAGTAGCAGCCGTTGATGAGCAGGTGGAGGTGGTTGGGTGAGCGGAAGGCCGGTCGGCTTCCCCAGGGCGAGGCGTCGAAGTGGAGACAGAGCGCCAGATCGGGTTGGATGCTGTCGTTGAGGATCTCGCCGCGCGAACGAATCTCGCTGGAGATCGCGAACATCGCCTTGGCGGTGCTCTCGATGAGCCCGGCGGACGGGATCTGTCCGCGCCGGAGGAGGTAGCCGCGGGCTTCTTCCCGCAGAGTTTCGACCCGTTCGTTGGTGGTCGGATGAAGCGACTCCCGCGTCAGGAAAACCGTCGCTCCGAGCAGGGTGAGGTCCCGTTCGAGGAGGCGGGCGACCATCAGGGTCATCTCCCCCTCTCTCACCGGAATGGTGTCTTTTCCGAGCAGGAAATGCCTGTCGTCCCAGGTCACCCATTCCCCTCCGATGTGGCCGGGGTCGATCGCGATGCGGAGCCCTTGCAGCGGCTTGGTCGAGTTGTCGGGGAGATCGTCGATCTCCACGGGCCTCCGCCAGAAGCGCGGTCCGTCCGTCGAGAGTGCGTCCTCGGTGCGGAAGCGCAGGTCATACCAGCCGCGCTCGGGATAGTTGGATTGCTTCAGGATGAGAACCCGGTCGGGCTGGATCCGGATGTGATCGGTGGCCTCCTCGGGACTTCTCGCGTAGCAGTGATGGAGGAGATAGGTGAACTCCTCGCGGGTGATGGTGCCCTGATAGTCGTCGAGGGCCGACCAATCGGGAGCTTGGCCGAGGCGGGCGATGACGGGGAGGGGAGGACGGAACCCGGCGGGCTCTCCGTCCCGTTCCTCCCGCTGCGTGTCCGCGTCCGGAGCCACCGCGTCCGGCGTCGCCGCCGGAGCCCGCCCGGCCCCGAACACCAGGAGAATCGCGGTGAGGAACCGCAGGGCACGGCCGCGCAGGGGGCCGCGACATTCGGAGAGAGCGTTCAAGAGAGTGAAAGTTTTTGGTTTCCCCGGAGGAAAAGCGGGCAGAATAAGTGAAGCATGGTCAGAATTCTATTTCTAGGAGATATTGTCGGCGAACCGGGCCGGAAAGCGGTGATCTCGCGCCTGCCGATGATCAAGGTCGAGGAACAAATCGACTTTATCATCGCCAACGGGGAAAATGCCGCCGGAGGACGCGGCATCACCCCGAAGATCGCCATCGACCTGCTCCGTGCCGGCATCGCGGTGATCACGACGGGAGACCACATCTGGGATCAGATCGAGATCATGGATTTCATGGAAATGGAACCCCGAGTCCTGCGCCCGCTCAATTATCCTCCCGGCGTTCCCGGCGGGGGTTCCATCGTGCTCGATACCGCCAAGGGAAAGGTGGCCGTGCTCAACGCCCAGGGCCGCAGCTTCATCCAACCGCCTCTCGAAAATCCCTTCCTCGCGCTGGAGGCCGAGATCGCGAAGCTCCGGGCGGAAGAGGAGGTCAAGGTGCTCTTTGTCGATTTTCACGCCGAAACGACCAGCGAAAAAATCGCCCTGGGACGCGCCCTCGACGGGACGGTCTCCGCCGTCGTCGGCACCCACACCCAAGTGCAGACCGCCGATGAACGGATTTTCCCCGGCGGCACCGCCTTTCTCTGCGACGCGGGCATGTGCGGGCCGCTCGATTCCGTGCTCGGACGCGAGATGGAGCCCGTCATCGCCCGCTTCCGCACCTCCACCCCGAGTCGCTTTCCCGTGGCCAAGGGTCCGGTTGGGTTGCGCGGGGTCATCGTCGATGTCGATGAGGAGAGCGGTCGGGCCCTCGCCATCCGCCGTTTCGCCGAAGATGTGGCGGAGTGATTGTGCGTTTGCGCAGAGTGCTCATTCCATTTTGTCCCGATCTTCAAGCCCGGAGGGAGGAATCCCGGCGATTTGCCTCGGAGTCAGCCGAATTCCCAAACCAACACCACAAACCCGGGAAAGCACTTCCAGGGTCGGATTGCCTTTGCCCGATTCGAGATCGCTCAGGGTATGCACCCCCAACTCGCTCAAGGCGGCGAGATCCCGCTGTGTGATGCCGGCCAGCTTGCGGCGTTGACGGAGGATGATGCCCAGTTCCACCGGACTCATGACAGCATGGAAAGTTTCATTTTAATGAAAAATCAGTCCGGAGACAGGACCAAATCAATGAATCTTTCACTCAAAGATTCATTCCAATGAAAATTTCGAGACTCACAGACAATTCGTTTTCTTCCCCCATTTGCTTTGCCTGCCGCCGGACTCATGAGTCAAATGCCGAGGCGACAACGCACCTGTCTCATGAGCGGAGAAATTGCCTGTCCCCGTGAATTCAAACACCGCAGCCGACCGGGCTGAGGCCGCATGCCACAATTGGACGATAATTCATGCCGCAATTGGACGACTTTACTTGCCGCAATTGGACGACTTTACTTGCCGCAATTGGACGGTATCTTATGCCGCAAATGGCCGAAGAACCCCAATACATCGACCGCCTGCTCCGGGGCGCGCTGGAGGAAGCCCTCGCCGACACTCCGGTTGTCTGCCTCCTGGGTGCCCGCCAAGCGGGGAAGTCCACTCTGGCCAGGGTTCTTGCACCCGACCGACACTACATCACCCTGGATGATCAAAATTTCCTGCAGGCAGCCGCATCGGACCCGGCGGGATTCGTTGCCCAATTGCCTGACTACGTCACCCTCGACGAAGTGCAACGAGCGCCCGAACTGCTCCTTGCCATCAAGCGCCAGATCGATGCGGATCGCCGGCCTGGCCGGTTTCTTCTGACCGGATCGGCCAATCTTCTCCAGCTTCCCCGCCTGGCCGACTCGCTGGCGGGGCGCATGGAATGTCTCTTCCTGCATCCGTTTTCCGAGGCCGAGAAAGAGGGCGCGACCGGTCAATTCCTGAAACGCCTGCTGAACGGTGAACTCGAAGAGTCCTTGCGGGGGAAGAAAGGCTTGGAGCGGTCCACCCTACCGGAGCGCCTCCCAATGGGCGGCTACCCTGAACCGAACCGGCGCACCCCGAGCCGTGCCCGCCAGTGGCATCGGCAATACCTGCGGTCCATCATGGAAAGGGATATTCGCGACGTCGCCCGGATCAAAGACAGCAACGATGTGGCGCGACTCCTCGAACTGCTGGCGCTCCGGACTGCAGAACTTCTGAACGTTTCCTCCCTCGGAAACGACCTCAACGTGGATCGACAGACGGTCGATCGCCATCTGTCCATCCTGGAGAAACTGTTTCTCGTCCGCATCCTGCCCGCCTGGCACCGGAACTCCGCAAAGCGTTTGATCAAGTCGCCCAAGGTCCACGTCTGCGACTCCGGGCTCGCCGCAACCCTCGCCGATCTCCATCCCGAGGATTGGAATGCAAAGCGAGACCGTTTCGGACACCTCCTCGAGTCCTTCGTTCTGCAGCAACTCATCGCCGGGGCCGGATGGACCGATCCCGACCTGCGTTT
>CAYLJC010000301.1:0-305 GCA_964383345.1 uncultured Akkermansia sp.
AGATGGAAGAGGACCGCTTTGATTTCTCCGAAAAGGAGTTCTTCGAGTTTTGGATCACGGTGACGGAACCCTACGGACTCAGCGCCGAAACCTGGATTTGCCCGATGGACCGGGCGATCGAGCGCATGATGGGGGAGAAAGATTCCGAGTACTACGCCTCCTACGTGGTGACCCGTTTTGACAAGAAGAGCGGGACCCCGTTCCGGTGGAACCAGCCCTGGGCGATCGAGCGCGGGGCCTTCCACGGGAAGGGCGCCCACATCCTCATGCCCGACGGCTCGGTCAGCGACAGTCAGAGTCCGTTC
>CAYLJC010000301.1:315-4509 GCA_964383345.1 uncultured Akkermansia sp.
GGATCGCCTTGATGTACTGCTCCCAGTCGTAGTCGGTGACATCGTGTTTTCCACTGCGGACATGGTAGCGCACCGAGTCACCCACCGGTGAATTGAGTTCCGGTTGTTCCTCGACGCCGAGACCTTGTTTTCCGAGCAGTTCGTAGACCGGGTCGGCGTGTTTGGCGGAGAGAAATTCTCCCTTGGGATCGGCCCAGCGGTCTTCGACGGCGCTGGCGACGTAGACCATGCGGGGCGCGATGAGGGCGATGAGCTGGTGCTGGTCCACCGGCAGTGCCGCTTCGTTTTCGTTGTACTGCGGGAAGATGTCGGAGAACCAGTGGGGGAAGGCGGTGTTGATCCGGCTGACCCGCTCGCCGAAGCGACGCCGACTCAGGGCCGCTCCGCCGCAGCCGGAGTTGTTCGAAATGACGAGGGCGAAACGTTCGTCCTGCGCCCCCGCCCAGAGAGCGGTCTTGCCGAGGCGGGAGTGCCCGAAAATCGCGACGCGGTTCTGGTCGATGGCCTCGTCCGTTTCGAGGTAGTCCATCGCCCGGCTCGCCCCCCAGGCCCAGGAGCCGATGGAGCCCCATTCGTCCGGCTTGGGCTGTCCGAAAAGGGCGTGGATGCCGTTCTCGAAACCATCGTCGAAATCGGGATCGATGTCACCGTAATAAAAGCTGGCGATGGCGGTGCCGGCGTCGATCAGCTTTTCGACGGGCCAGCGGGAGACGCGCGAACCTCTCCCTTTGTCGGTGGCGCGGTCGTCGACGACGTGCCCTTCTTTCTTTTGGAGGGCGTTGGACCGCATCCAACTGGCCGTGAGAGAAATCTCGGGAGAGGGATGAAGAGTGTGGTTCCCGGCGAAGTTGAGAGTCAGGAAGGTGGGGACTCCGCTCGCGGGCACCTCGTTCGGCTTGATCACGATGAGGTCGAGAAAAGGGCCGCTCTCCTCTTTGCTGAAGTGGATGCGGATCTCCTCCAGGGTGGCTTTGCCGTCGAGAAAGTCCGTGACCTTGGTGCGGTGCTCGAAACGCATCGCCTCGGGACGGGCCACGGGGGTTTTGCCATAGACGTGATTGGCGAAAAGATCGAGCAGTTCGGCCCGTCTTTTCTGCCAGTCCTCCTTGCTGGTGACCGGTCGGCCATCTTCAAAGCGAAGCGGGTCCGGCAGGGTGTAGGACGGAACCTGCGCTTCGTCGTAAATGACATCCTGTGAGAAAGCGGTCACGATTGCAAAAAAGAGACTGACGGGGATGAGAAGGTGGCGGAGAGACATGCCAAAGCGTAACCACATTCCGCCGTTCCCGGCAATTCGCAATCCGCCGCGGGGATGGCGGGGTTGCGGAGCGACACCTGCCGCCGGGTTGTCATATTATCCGCCGCGTCATTCCGGGCTTCGGTCTGACGATGGGCGCCTCTGGGCTACCTTACGCTCCTGGTGCTGATCCCTCTCTCGGCGGTGTTCCTCCTCAGGGGAAAGGCGCGCCCCGGAACACCGCGCCCGAAGGTTCACCGCTGGGGGAGCCAGGCGTCCGGATCCCCCGCCATCGCCTCGGCCTCGGCCACGACGGTGGTGAGGGCTGCCAGCAGACCGGCGGTCCGGGAATGGCAGTCGACGCCCCCCGCACCCTCCAGGGTGAGCGAGAGAAGAGGGTAGCGTTTCGCCAGCCAGATCGCCTCGGGCCATCCCAGTTCCTCGTCCGGCTCCGCCGCGTGCAAAATGAGTCCCGGAGCGCTGAGTTCGTGTCCGTCCACCGGGCCTGTTTCCTCCAGCGCCACCGTCCCACGAATCGAGTCCAGGACCCTGCCCGCGAAAGAAGCGATGCCGCCGGTGTTGATCTCGTAGAGATAGAGACCGGAGGTTTCCCAGTCTTCGTGCAGGGAAACATGCAGATCGCAGCCGCGTTCCCGCGCTTCCCACCAGCTCGTCAACGCCCGGATCTCCCCGCTCTCCTTCCGGTAAAAATCGCGGTTCAGGTCGATGCCCTCCCGGTTCTCTCGGGTGCCTCTCTTCATGCCCGACGGATTCAGGAGCGGAGCGACGACCCATTCGCAGGCCGTCGAGAGCGGGTGCTCTTCGAGAAACCGGAGGAGGGTTTCGGGGCCGCAAGGTTCGTCCCCGTGGATGCCGGCGGAGAGAAAGAGGCAGGGAGCGGGCGCTCCGCCCGCGGAAGAACGGGTCCACAGGGTGATCCTGTCCTCACCGGACTCCCAGAGCCGCTCCGGAACGAGGCCCCGCCCGCCCGCGACGAGGGCGAACGTTTCTTCAAAGCGGCTCACGGAGGAGGCGTCGGCAAGGGGAAAGAAATGGCTCATGAGATAAATCCCTGACGGACACCTTCGCCCCACATCGTGCCGGCGCGCAAGCATTTCGATCCGTTGAGGCGAAAAGGCGTTTCGCCGGAGCCGGGAAAAACGTGTCCTTCCACACCGGTGGGATTGCATCCTCATTCTTGATTTTGTCCCGTCCGTGGCGTATGGGGCAGACCCCGCAGGTTCGCGGCAACCGACGAATCCCCGTTTCTCCTGACCATGTCCCATCCATCCAGCATCCTCTACACGAAGACCGACGAAGCCCCCGCGCTCGCGACCTACTCGCTCCTGCCCATTCTCCAGGCCTTCACAAAATCCTCCGGTATCGCCGTGGAAACCCGCGACATCTCCCTCGCCGGTCGCATTCTCAGCCAGTTTCCCGAATTTCTCACAGAAGAGCAGCGGGTCGCCGATGCCCTCGCCGAACTCGGTGCGCTCGCCCAAACCCCCGGGGCGAACATCATCAAGCTCCCCAACGTGAGCGCCTCGATCCCCCAGCTCAAGGCCGCCATCGCCGAGTTGCAGTCGCAGGGTTTTGCCCTCCCGGACTATCCCGACGAGGCCGCCACGGACGAGGAAAAAGACATCCAGGCCCGCTACGACAAGATCAAGGGCAGCGCCGTGAACCCCGTCCTCCGCGAAGGGAACTCCGACCGCCGCGCCCCGAAAGCGGTCAAGGAATACGCCCGCCAGAACCCGCATTCCATGGGGGCCTGGTCGCCCGATTCCAAGACTCGCGTCGCCCACATGACGGGCGACGACTTTTTCTCCAACGAAAAATCCGTCACCGTTGATGAGGCCACCGAGGTGAAGATCGAATTCGTCGCCGCCGACGGTGCCGTCACGACGCTCAAGGCCGCAACGCCGCTCCAGGCCGGGGAGATCCTCGACGGGACGGTGATGCGCAAGAAAGCCCTCGTCGCCTTCCTCGAAGAACAGGTTGCGGCGGCCAGGGCCGAGGGTGTTCTCTTTTCCCTCCACCTCAAGGCGACGATGATGAAAGTCTCGGACCCCATCATCTTCGGCCACGCCGTGGAGGTCTATTTCAAGGACCTCATCGAAAAACACCGCGAGACCCTCGAAGAACTCGGCGTGGATTTCCGCAACGGATTCGGTGACCTCACCGCCAAACTCGCGACCCTGCCCGAGACAAAGAGAGCGGAAATCGAGGCCGATATCGCGGCCGCCTACGAGGCCGGTCCCGACCTCGCGATGGTCAATTCCGACCTCGGCATCACCAACCTCCACGTCCCCAGCGACGTCATCGTTGACGCCTCCATGCCCGCGATGATCCGCGGTGCGGGCCGCATGTGGAACAAGGAGGGCAAAGAGCAGGACACCCTCGCGGTCATCCCCGACAGCTCCTACGCCGGCGTCTACGACACGACGATCCGCTTTTGCCAGGAACACGGTGCTTTTGACGTCGCCACCATGGGCACGGTTCCCAACGTCGGACTCATGGCGCAGAAAGCCGAGGAATACGGATCCCACGACAAGACCTTTGAAATCCCCGGCGAAGGCAAGGTCCGCGTCGTCGACGCCTCGGGCGAGGTGCTTTTCGAACACGAGGTCTCCTCCGGCGACATCTGGCGCGCCTGCCAGACCAAAGACGCCGCTATCGCCGACTGGGTGAAGCTCGCGGTGAGCCGCGCCCGCGCCACCGGCAGCCCTGCCGTTTTCTGGCTCGACGAAGACCGCGCCCACGACGCCGCCCTCATCCAAAAAGTCGGCGGTTATCTCGGCGATCACGACACCGAGGGCCTGGAGATCAAGATCATGGCCCCGACCGAGGCGACCCGTTTCACCCTCGAACGCCTCGTCAAGGGTGAGGACACCATCTCCGTGACCGGCAACGTCCTCCGGGATTACCTCACCGACCTGTTCCCCATCCTGGAACTC
>CAYLJC010000302.1:0-4507 GCA_964383345.1 uncultured Akkermansia sp.
GAAGGTGATGATGTGCTCGCGAAGGCGTTCGGCGCGGGCTTTGATCATCGAGGCGATGGTGGTCGATTTCCCCGATCCCGTCGCGCCGCAGATCAGAAAGAGCCCGTTTTCCGCTTCGAGGTAGGCTTTCAGCGCCTGGGGAGGCAGGGCGATCTGCTGCGGCGTCGGGATGTGATCGGGAAGGAGACGCAGGACCCAGCGCAATCGGCCACGGGTCACGAGCTGATTCACCCGGAACCGGAGCGGACCGATCAGCATCGCGTAGTCGAGAGTCCCCGGCGTGATCTCCAGAGGGTGTTCGGGCTGGTAGATGAAGGAGTCGATCACCAGGTCGCCGTTCCGCCGGTAGGAGATCTGCTCCCACGGCGTGACGTAGAAATCACTGATATTGTACTTCTGCGCGAGGTGAAGAATGCGGTTCCCGAGCGGGCTTCTGTCGTCTATGCCTTGCATGGTCGGGGATCAGGAGAGGAGAAAGGTGTCGAGCGACTCGTCCGCAGGGGACGAGGCAGGTGAATCGGAAGAGAGTGGGAGAATCCGTGCAGTGCGAGAAAAGTCGTAGAAAGGAGGCCTGCTGGAACAGATAAACGGCGAAGGCATCGGGGGAATTGGCGTTTTTATAATAATTATCATAATTTATGAAATAAATCAGAAATATCAATGGAATATTTTCTAATAAATATAAAATTTTTTGTTGAAAGTTCGTATCCCTTGATTATTATTTGTATTGTAATTTCAAAAATTACAATAATGAAAGCCACGCTTCTTGTTTTACTTCTCGCCGCCTTCGTGGGCGTTCCCCGGGCGGAAGCCCAGTTGGGGCGACAGATGGCGCTCCTGAATTCGCCGGCCTATGAAGCCGCTGCGGTTCCTTTGCGCAATGCCGCCCCGCGCCAGTACAATTTCTCCAAAGCGGTCCTCAGCGACGTCATGCGCTTGATGGCCGAGGACGCCGGGATCGGCTTCTTCGGACTGCCCGAAGGCGCGAACAGCGGCGAGAATCTCGTCACCTTCACGATCACCGCGAGTCCCTTCACCGCTCTCGAAACCCTCGCGAAGGCGAACGGGGTGGCCTTGATCCACGACAACGGGATCTGGTACCTCCGCTCCGCCAACGATCAGGAGTTGATCGGTCGGATCTACGAGATCAACTACAATGCCCAGGAACTGGTCACGAAGAACACCCAGGCGGCCGCCGGAGGCGGGGGGCTGGGATCGGGGGGCTCCGGCGGAGGCACCTCTGGAACCGGACTGAATCTCCAGGGATCCCCCGACTTTTTTGTCACCGAACCCTCCCGCATCCTCGAAGACATCCAGAATATCCTCGACATCCCCACGACCGGGGGCAACGCCACCTTCGCTCCGACCGCCTCGGTGGACAGTGTTTCCCAACTTTCCGTCGGCGGATTCCAAGGCCAGCCCGAACTGGTGGTGCGTTCCCAGGGCGGCGCTCCGGACGACGCCGGGCAGTCCAAGGTGATCTGGAACAGCGATTCGAACACCCTCTACGTCGTTGCCTCGCGTCAGCAGCACCAATGGATCGAAGCCTACCTCGCCTCGGCCGACCGCCCCCAACCGATGATCGCGGTGGAAGTGAAATTTCTCGAAACAAGCCGCGATCCCAGCTCGGATTTCGGGATAGACTGGAACGGCGCCCTCGGCGAAAACGGTCTCCAGGTGAACCTCACCGACGCGAGCGGTCCGCTCAACCTGAACTCGATGGGCGGCTACGCTCTGCCCACCGCGGTGCTGAGCTACAGCGATCTCAACCTCAAACTTCGCGCCATCTTCAACGACCGCAAGACGAGGACGGTCTCCTATCCCCGCATGGTCACCCTCGACAACCGCGAAGTTTCCTTCCGCAGCGTCGTGAACCAACCTGTCCTCGGGTCGTCCTCCAGCGCCAGCCTCGGAGCCGGGGCCACCGAGACCTCCTCGATCGAGTATCTGCCCATCGGCACGGTCATCAACATCCTGCCCAAACGCATGGCGGGAAACAAAATCCTTCTCAATGTCTCCGTGACCGTGTCCGACATCATCGGCACCGAGATCATCAACGGGAACCCTTTCCCCATCGCCACCTCGCGGGTCTACACCGCCCCCCTGACCGTCCAGAGCGGCTACACCGTCGCCATCAGCGGTCTCGATGCCGCCCGCGTCGATGAAAACGAGAGCGGCGTGCCCATCCTCGGCCGCCTCCCCGTGATCGGCTACGCCTTCAAAAACCGCAGGCAGGATCGTTCCCGCCAACATCTCATGATGCTCATCACCCCGGTGGCGCTCAATGCCGGCACCGAGGGACTCACCGAGAAACCCATCACCCGCGAACCCTGGAAGGCGCCGCCGGTTTCGGACTATTCCGCGAAAGAACCGGTTTTCGATACCGCCATGGTTCGGACCAACGCCGACCTCCCGTCCCACCCCATCGAGGACATCCCGGAATACCACGACCCGGTCCGCACCCGCAAGTCGAACCATACTTTCGGCAAGGAGGGCGGGAGCCGTCTCCCCCTCGAAGCCGAAGCGAGCGAACGCAACCTCGCCTCGAGCGCTCCCTACATTCCCGTCTCGTCGGGGCCAGCCCCCGCCTCCGCCATCGGCATGAGCATCGGAATGGGCACGGTTCCCTCGGCCCTGAACACCCCCCTGACCGTAGCGCCCGGCCCCGTGATCCAGGACGAGCCCAAAGAAACGCTCCTCGCACCCCCGCCGATCGCCGCTCCGGTCGAACCCTCGCCCGCTCCGGTCGAACCCGCACCCGCACCGGCCACCGTGGAGCCGGAGACCGCCGCGCCCGCGGCGAAAGAGAAAGCGCCCGAGCCGGAAAAATCCGAGCCGACGGTGGCGACCCCGTCGACCGCACCCTCCGCAGCCAGCCCTGCCGCAGCGGCGAAGGAAGACGCGAAGCCCGTCGTTTCGCCGACGGATGACGATCCGCGCATCGCCGGAATCCGGAGTGGAGTGGAGCAACTCAGGAGCCAACTCGCCACCGTTCCTCCCGGCGACAGCAAACTTTCGCCCGATGACGGGCAGCTCGTTCTCAATGTGTTCGGAGAGGCCCAGGAACTGCTCGAACAGGTCGATGTGGTTCGCGGAGACAAAAACACCCCGCTGCAGGGAGCGCTGGGGGATGCCTGGTGGGATCTCATCAATGTCAAAACGCAGGCTCTCAAACTCAGTCGGCGCTCACCCGAAAGCCTCTCCGTGAAGATCGACGCGGAAGACGGCGAATAATCCTTTTCCGGAGCCTGTCCTTCAGGTCTCCGGGGAAATACAAGAAGTGGAAAAGCTGTCCCGTGGCGAGTGTCACGAGGCAGCTTTTTTGTTCGGAGCGTAGGATTTCCTGGTGGTTTGTAAGAGAGATCAGGGGAGGGAATTCATCCGTCCCTGTGATTTCCGGTGAATTGCGTCCCTGTGAACCGGAGCGCCCGTATTCGGCGGATTCGGCACTCCGGCTTCTTGGGCGAGGCTGTTGAGGAGCGAAGCGTGACCGTGCCGCCCCCGGTGGAAGCCTTTGGTTTCGACGACCGTTTCGCGGTAGCCGGGAGCGTGGTCGATCAGGTGTTCGTGGACCTCCCTGAGGTGGTAGCACGGGACATTGGGATAGAGGTGGTGGATGAGGTGGTAGTCGTTTCCGTAGCCCATCACCGCCCAGCGGGCGATGGGTCCCACGTGCATCACCCGGGAGTTGTCCAACGGGCCGGTGCCGGCGTTGGCATGCTGGAAGATTTCGCGCACGAGCATGAAATAGGGGAAGATGTAGACGAGGGGGAAGACCCAGAGGATGAAAACGGCCGGCGCGGCTTGGTAACCAGTGAGGCGATTGGTGAGGGCGATGGCACCGAAGAGCGCGGTGTAGAAGCTCAGGCGCAGGAGGGCGAGGGCCCGGGGCGGGATCGCCACATTGGCCCCTTGAAAGAAGGCCGAGGAGGGGAGCAGAGCCCAGCCGCCCAAGCCGAGAAGACAGCTGCAGACCAGAGGAATCCAGAGGGGAATGCCGTGGACGTTGCACAGGCGCAGGGAGGTGACGAGGAGGATGACATAGACGATCCCGAGACCCGTGGCGACGGGGCGCGGGACGGATCCTTCGCGGCATTTTTGGTCGACCTCGGCGGCGGCACCGCCTCCGAGCGTGATGACGCGGATGAGGTCGAAGAGGTAACTGAGAACGAAGGGCGGCCAGAGGAACCCGAGGTAGTGTCGCAGGTAGAAGGTGCGCTTCGTCATCGGAAAGTGCCGATAGAAGCGCTTTATCTTGCCCCCGTCGAGATTGGGGTCCTGGTCCGGATCGTTGGGGTAAAGATGGTGTTTGAGGTGCTTGGCCCGATACTGGGCCACCGTTCCGAAGAGAGGGTAAAAACAAAACAGCTCGGCGAGGAGGTCGTTCCATTTTCGGTCCGGATGCAAGAGGTGGTGGGAGGCCTCGTGGCCCATCAGGCCGATGCGGTGCTGGATCGCCCCCACCGCCAGCGCCGCCGGGCCCCACACCGCCGCAGACCAGCTCCAA
>CAYLJC010000303.1:0-4506 GCA_964383345.1 uncultured Akkermansia sp.
ACATCAACAACAATTACGCGGTCAAAGCCGAGAAACGCGCCCCCTACGAAAAAATGACCCTCGTGGGACGGGATGTCGCGGAAAAGGTGTTCTCGCAGTTGATTACCTGGAACCCCGGGCCAGCGTCAAAATGATGGACGCCCTCCTCGATCTGGCGAAAGAATCCCTGGCAAAACCCGCTCCCGTCAAACAAGGCGAATGAGCCGGCTTTCAGCGCAAAAAATCTCCGGTGCCCTTCGGGACGTCCGGATTTTCAACCGCCCAGACTCCGCACCAGGGACAACAAGGACGGGTTCCCCGGGTCGAGCCGGAGGGCTTCCCGCGCGTATTTCAGGGCGAGGTCGGTTTTTCCGGCGTCACGGCAGGTGGTGGCGAGTCCGGTGAGGTATTCGAGTTCGCGGGGGGCGAGTCGATGGGCTTTTTCCAGGTAGGGCAGGGCCTCGGGAAAACGCCCCAGGGAGTTCAGGGCCACTCCGTAGAAATACTGCGTCCGCGGATCGTCGGGTAGCAGTGTGGTCGCGCTTTCGAGTTCGGCGACGCCCTCGTCGTAGCGCTTTTGCCGGATGAGAAAACGGGCGAGGGAGTCGTGCGCGAGACCGCGGTCGTGATCCGTCATCGCCGCCGCCACCGCCGCGCGGTATTCTTTTTCCGCCTCGTCCGGCCGGTTGTGTTCTTCGAGCATCCCGGCGAAATTCAGCCGCGCCGGGATGAACTCGGGCTCGACTTTTTGGGCGAGCCGGTAGGCGGCTTCGGCCTTGGCGGGATCGCCGAGATCGGTGAAGAAGACCGCCAGCATCATGTGTCCGGCAGCACGGTCGGCGATGGCGTTCTGCTTGTTCACAAAGTCCTCCGCAGCGGCGGCAAAGGCCGCTTTCCGCGCGTCGTCGAATCGCGCATACCCCGCCGCGAGAACCCGGGCGGCTTCCGCGCGCACCGCCCGCGAGTCATCCTCCAGCAAGGCTCCGGCGAGGGCGACACGACGCTCGGGCGGAGAGGAGGCCAGCGCGGCGAGCGCCTCGACCCGCACGGCGGGATCGGGATCTCCGAGGCGCGCGACGACGGCCCGCTCGGTCTCCGGCGAGAGTTCTTTTTCCCCGAGGACCGCCACCGCCGTCGCCCGCACGATGGCGGGACGTTCGAGGTCGTTGGCGAGGGCGATGAGCGCCCCGAGTGAGCCGCTCTCATTGCGACGGGCCGCCGCGAGGATTTCGCCGTAGTGGGCGTTGCGGGGACCACCGCCCCACCATTGTTTGAAAAAATCTGCCGCCCACTCCGGCGTCCGGTCGTCGTGGCATTGGGTGCAGGCGTTGGGACTACCGAGCGCGAGGGAGAGATCCGGGCGCGGGACGCGGATACTGTGATCGCGCCGCTGATCCACGCCCATGTAGGTCTCGGTCGGCATGTGGCACTCGACACAACTCGCCCCGGTGCTGCCGACCGGATGAAAATGGTGCGCCGGGGTATCGTAGGGATCGGCCTGGTGACAGCGCACACAGAGGGCGTTGCCGGGGGCAACGAGCTTCATGCTATGGGGATTGTGGCAGTCGGTGCAGCGCACCCCGGCGTGATACATTTTGCTTTGCACGAAGGAACCGTAGACGTAGACCTCCTCCCGAATCTGTCCGTCATGGTGATAGAGCCGGTCGCTCAGGACAGACGGCAGGTGGGTGTCGTGAAAAGGTTTGCCCTGCTCCCACGTGTCGTCGAGGAGGGTGCGGTGGGAATGGCAGGGAGCGCAGGTCTCGATCTGCACGTCGGACCGCAGCGGCGCGGTGCGCTTCGGCTGGCCGGTGGCGGGGTCGATGCCCCAGGGAAATTCCGCGTCCGATTCACCGGGTTCTTTCAGCAGGACAACGAGCCCTTTCGAAACCACATAGTCTTTCAGTGCGGCGAAGTCGGCGGCGGCCGCGTCGTCGCCGGGATCGGCCTCGGTCCTGTGTTTTGCCTCGGCCCATCGGACGTGTTCCGAACCCGGCCCATGACAGGCCTCACAACTCACATTCATCTCCGACCAGGTCGTGTGGTAGGAGAGGGTCCCGGGATCAAAACTCTTGTCGAGGTGAGTCGAATGGCAGTCGGCGCACATGTAGTTCCAATTGAAGTAGCGCCGCGTCCAGTGGAGGATATCCTCGGGCGGGACGGGTTCGTCGGGATAGAGATGATACCAGCGCTGGCCGCCCTCCTCCGCCGGGCGGGTGTCCCAGCACACTTGCAGCGCCTGGTAGCGTCCGTCGGGGAAAGGAATGAGATACTGCTGCAGCGGATCGTGCCCGAAAGTATAGGCCACCCGCATGTCCTTTCGTTCGCCGTTTTCGTCGGGCGCGTTGACCCAATATTCCGTCCCCTTGCGGAAGAAGCGGAAAACCTGACCGAAATGCTCGAACTCGGCGTTGTTGAAATCGCCGAGGACAAATTCCTCCGTCGCCGGATTCATCGCCTTGTGATGATCGCTCCGGAGCCATTCGCCGTATTGCTCCCCGTGGCAGGTCCGGCAGCTCTCCAGACCCGCGAAAGTCGCCTGCGGGTTGGGATGGTAGGGAGAATAGACACCATCCGCGGCAGGGGTTTCTTCTTTCTCCGCCCCGCAGGAAACGAGAAACAAAAGACAAACCCAAAGCGGCCCCACCGACACGGCCCGGCGCGGAGTCGGGACGCGCTCGCGTGGACAGGGCGGGAGAGCGGATTTCATCTTTGGTCTTTGCCGGTCGCCGTTCCCGGCTGTCGGCTTCATATCGTGTCGATGATATGGCAATGCCACGAAGGAACAAGATGCAATTGCCGGAGGTGTGCGTTGGCTTATCCCATTTCAAGCTGGTACCCGTGGCGCCATTCGCTCCCCGGACCACCTTCGGCCCCAAGGAAGGGCGCTTTTTAGCGCCCAACAAGCCCGGCCCTCAGGAAAAAGATGAAACGCTGAAATTTCGAAATCAGGCAATCCAATTACCGCACCACACTTCATTTCAGCGTTTCAAAGGACCAGAGCATCCAAGCCCTGCGGTTGACATCCCGCCTGTAGGAATCCAAATTGCACTTGATGGATCGAATCGAAAGCAGGCCCGACGTTTGCAACGGCAAACCTGTCATCCGGGGAACAAGGATCACTGTGCGGACGGTTCTCTCCCACTTAAGCGCGGGGGACACAATGGCCGATGTGCTGGAAGCATTTCCCTGCCTGGAGCGAGAAGACGTGTTGGCCTGCCTGATCTATGCCGCACGACTTGGTGAGGTCCATTCCCGGCTGGAAATGGTCCCATGAAGTGGTTGGTCGACGAAAATCTGCCTATCCAAATCGGCCAGGAATTAGCGCTGGATTGCGTGCACGCCACGCGGATCGGGGAACAAATCACGGATAGCGAGCTATGGAATTATGCGAAACGGCATGACATGATCATTCTGACACGGGATACTGATTTCTTTGACCGCTTTCTACTACTGGGACCTCCGCCGAAAGTGGTCTGGATTCGCCTCGGAAACCTGACCAAACAGCAATTAATCCAGGAGATACTCCGTCGTTGGAGCGTCATCCGGAGTTTGATCCAAAAACCTGACCTGATTCAGGTGCATCCACAAAACTTGGAGACCATGGATTTTCCGGAATAATGAACGAAATAGCCCGTCCCTCTCGAAACGCTCTCGGTAGCGCAGCCTCCTGACACAGGAGTCGGCAAGCCGAATCTGCGGATGCTGGGACCTCCGACCTCTGCTTCGGGGAACCCTCTTGATTGCCCCGGCAAACCCTGTTTACTGGTGGGTCCCATGTCCGACCTCCGCACCTTTCTCGACCAGACCTTTGCCCGCCGCAGCGGCGAAATGTCCTTCGAGGATTTCATGGCGATGGCACTCTACGATGCGGAGATCGGCTACTACACCCGCTCCATCCGCGAGGTCGGCGGGCGCGGCGGGGACTTTGCGACTGCGGCAACTCTCTCCGAAGCATTGGGCCAAGCGATCGCACGGTGGGCCGGAACACAAGGGGAAGAAATCGGATGGAAAGGGCCGCTTCACCTCATTGAAATCGGCGGAGGCAACGGAGCGCTCGCCGACGCCGTCCTGAAATCATTCGGCTGGTGGGCCCGGCGGCGGATCCGCTACCACCTCGTCGAAATCTCGCCCCGCCTCCGGGAAAAACAGCGGGAGCGCCTTTCGCGTTACCGGGTGACCTGGCATCGGGAAATCACTTCCGCCCTGCGCGAGGCCGGGGGCGAGGCCCTGATTTTTTCCAATGAACTCGTTGATGCCTTTCCCGCGAAGTGGCTGCGCCGGAACGCCGGGAGCGGAATCTGGGAGGAGATTTTCGTGCGCTACGATCCCGTGGCCGGGCTGCGGGAGGTCTTTCGCGAATGTCCACCCGACATCACCGCGGAACATTTCCAGGCCATGTCGCTGCGACATCCTCCCGAGGGCCAGCGCATCGAGGTGCTGCCATCCTTCCGGAATTGGCTCCGTGAACTGTCGCTCGATTGGAAGAAAGGCGCGATGCTGACGATAGACTACGGAGGACGCGAG
>CAYLJC010000304.1:0-4505 GCA_964383345.1 uncultured Akkermansia sp.
ACGAGGAGCCGCTCTGATCAAAGAGCGCCCAGAAGATCGCGACAAAAAGATAGCTGGTGCAAAGTTTGCCGATGGCCTTGAGTCCAGCACCGCTGACAAGCTCGCGGAGGAAGGAACCGCCCCGCGCGGGGATGTGAACAAATTTCCAACGCCCCATCCAGAAAATGAGGGTGGCCAGCGCCATGAGGAAGCCCGGTACTCCGAAGGCCCAGTGCGGTCCGTACCACTCCAACAGCCAGGGGGTCAGCAGGGTCGAAACAAAGGCCCCGAGATTGATGGACCAGTAGAACCAGTTGAAAATGCGGGGGAGGAGGTGGCGGTTTTGTTTTCCAAATTGGTCTCCGACATGGGCCGAGACACAGGGTTTGATTCCGCCCGATCCGATGGCGATGAGCCACAGTCCCGCGACGAGCCAGGTTCCCGCCTCACCCGCCAGGCCCATCAGGGCGAGGGCCCCGTGGCCGAGGCAGTAGACGATGGAGAGCGCCATGATGATGCGGTATTTTCCGAAGAAAAGATCCGCGAGGAGCGCGCCGGCGATGGGGGTCAGGTAGACGAGGGAGACAAAATGGTGGAAATGCTCCGTGGCCCGCGCATCGCTCATGCGCTCGCCGACCGAGTTCCCCATGAGCCAGAGATAATTCACCATGAAGACCGTGAGAATGGTCCTCATGCCGTAGAAGCTGAAACGCTCCGCCGCTTCGTTGCCGATGATGTAGGGGATGCCCGGAGGCATCTTGCGGGTTGGGAGAGCGGTCGAGGCGTAGGGTTTTGCCTGGTTCATCGGGAAATCACCCCTCTATGGTCTTTCTCGCCCAGGCGGCGGCACCCATGACCCCGGCGTCTTCTTCGAGTTCGGCGGTGACGATTTTAAAACTTTTTTTGTAGGGACCCAAAATGCGCGCCATCGCCGATTTTTTCACCGTTTCGAGATAGAGTTCGGGCATGGCTCCGACGAGACCTCCGCCGAGGACGATGACGTCGGGGGCGAGGAGATGGACCACGGTGGTGACGCCGCAGCCGAGCAGGGTCGCGGCACGGCGCACGATGTCCTCGATGGCGGTGTCACCGGCCGCTATGGCCTTGGCGAGGGCACCACTGGTGATTTTGGAAATGTCCGTGCCGCAGGCCTTGAGGAGGTGAGGGGCCTGACCACGATAAGCGGCGCGGGCGGCTTCGGCGGCGATTTTGAGCCGCGAGCATTCCGTTTCGAGAGAGGTGCTGTCTTCGCCTTTGCCCGAGGTCTCGGGAAAGATCGGGATGTGGCCGAGTTCCATGCAGGAAAGATGGGCGCCCTGGAGGAGTCGTCCGTGAATGACCGCTCCGGCACCGATGCCCGTCCCCGGAAAAATGCCGACGGCACAGCGGGCTCCGCGGGCCGCTCCGGCGGTGTACTCGGCAAAGACCCCGGCATCGACGTCGTTGCACATGACAGTGCGGCATCCGAAGACCTTCCGCACGTGGGCCTCGACGGGGACATCGCTCCAGCCGAGATTGGGGGCCTCGACGATTTCGCCCTTTTCCGCGTCGATGGGGCCGGGACAACCCACCCCGATTCCGGCGATCTGATTCGGCGACACACCGGCGTCGTCGAGGGCTTCCTCGATGAGGTCCGCCATGCGGTTGAGGCCGGTTTTGGATCCTTTGGCCCCGAAGGTTTTTTGCTTCGCCCGACCGAGTGTCTCGTAGTTGTCGTCGAAGATTTTGGCGAGCATCTTGGTTCCGCCGAGGTCGAATCCGACCCAGACGCGGCCGGAGTGAGGTGCCTTCTTTTTGTTCATGAAAGGAGTTCTTGCGCGGTTCGTCGCGCCCAGAGATCGGCCTCGATAATATCGTCCAGGCCGGGGCGGCTGAGGGAGCGGTGACGGGACATCGTCTCCGCGACGGTCTCCCAGATTCCCGGAAAGCTCAAGTGACGTTCCAAAAAAGCGCTCACCGCAACCTCGTTGGCCGCGTTGAGAACGGCGGGAAGGGTGCCGCCGGTTTCCCCCGCCTCTTTCGCGAGGGCGAGGGCGGGAAAATCCTCCCGGCGCGGCGCTTCGAAATCGAGCCGGGCGAGCCGCGCGAAGTCCAGCGGCTCGAGGTTGTTGGCAACCCGCTCGGGCCAGGTCACCGCATACTGGATCGGAAAACACATGTCCGTGGTGCTGAGCTGGGCGAGAATGGACCCGTCGATGAACTCGACCATGCTGTGGACGATGCTCTGGGGATGGACGATGACGTCAACGCGGGCCATCTCGATGTCGAAAAGCCAGCGCGCTTCGATCATTTCGAGCCCTTTGTTGAAGAGCGTCGCCGAATCAATCGTGATCTTCCTCCCCATTTCCCAGGTCGGGTGTTTCAGGGCCCGCTCGACCGTGACCGAGGGCAGTTCGGCGGCGGGCAACTCACGGAACGGCCCCCCCGAGGCGGTGAGAATGAGCCGCGAGACCGAGGCCGTCTCGCGGCCTTCGAGGCATTGGAAAATCGCGTTGTGCTCGGAATCCACCGGAAGCACGTTCACCCCCTTTTCCCGGGCCGCCGTCATGACCGCCTCGCCCGCCATGACGAGGATTTCCTTGCTGGCCACGGCGATGTCCTTGCCCGCTTCGATCGCCGCGAGGGCGGGGCGCAGACCGGCGACACCGACGATGGCGATGAGCACGAGATCGGCCTCGGGCAGGGTCGCGAGGGCGATGAGACCTTCGTCGCCGGAATGCAGGGCGACCTCCGGGGCGACCTCCGATCGCAACGTGTCCAACCCTCCCGGGTCGTGGAGGCAAGCCTCTTTGATCCCGAATTCATTGATCTGGGCGGCGAGGGAATCGACCCGACGGTGCGCCGCGAGACCGACCAGGGTCATGCGGTCGGGGAGATCGCGGGCCACTTTGAGAGAACTCTCGCCGATCGAGCCGGTCGAGCCGAGGACCACCACTTTTTTGGGTCGGGGAAAATCGGACATCAGGAAACGGCCGGACGGCTCAGTGGAGAAGAAGGAGATAGAAATAAAACACCGGGGCGGTGAAAATGACCGAGTCGGTCAGGTCGAGGAATCCGCCGATGCCCGGCATGATGTGGCCGCTGTCCTTGACCTCGAGGCTGCGTTTCATGATGGATTCGGCGAGATCGCCCACCACCGCGACGAGAGCGATGAGCAGCCCGAGGACGCCCGCGTGAACCGCCGTGATGAGGGGGATGTGATCCCCGGCGATGAAATAAAAGGCGTAACTCCCCGCCACTGCAAAAGCGAGCGCCCCCCAGAAACCCTGCCAGGTTTTCCCGGGACTGATATGCGGAACGAGCTTGTCTTTCCCGATGGTCGATCCGACGAGGTAGGCCCCCATGTCGGAGAGTTTTGTCACCGCGACGAGATAGAGGAGGTAGAGAACCGAGTGGGGTTCGAGGGCCGGATGAAGGAGGATTTTCGGGACAAAACTAAAGAGGAGGACACAATAGATGAACCCGACGAGGGTCACGCCGATCTCGGCGAACGAGCGGTAGCCCTGCAGCGGCGAGCGCAATCGGGTCAGGACCATGAGGATCATCAGGAAGGCGAGAAAAAGTCCGTCGAGTTGGGCGAGCCAGTCCGCCTGGAAACCCCACATCGGGGCGCAGAGGAATCCCAGATACCCGCCCGTCGCGAGAAAGGCGTGTGTGCGGAAGCGTCGGTAGCCGGAATCGGGAAAGAGCCGGAAGTATTCGCCGAGCCCGCCGAGGGAGAGAATCGTGAAGAGGGCGAGGAAGATCCAAATCTCGGAGAACCACAGTGCCACGGCGACGAGCGCGAGGAGGAAAAGGGTGCTGGCGGATCGGTTCAGGAGCGTTTGCCGCCGGGAAGAGGCGTCCCGAACGGGAGCCGGTGGGGCCGGGGAATCAGGCAAATCGGCATCGGGTCTATCCGGCATACGGTGGTCGGGGTCAGGCGGAACATGAAACAGGCAAGGCACCGCCTTGGCAATCAATAAATGGAGGATTCCCGCCGGGACGGTGCGGGGGACGATGGTCACCCCGAATATTCGGCCCAAGATCGGGAGGTTTCCCACACCTTCACCGAAACGACCCGCACCGAATCCCGCAGCGGAAAGGCGGCCGGCCCGCCGGAACGGTAGTCGTCGAGGGACTGACGCAGGTGCCGGAAAATGTCGCGGGCGAGGACCTCGGTGGTGGGGTCTTCCGATTCGTAGCCGATGACCCGGTCGCCGTAGCGGGCCTTGAACTCCGCGTAGGCCGGATCGTCGGTGTTCATGCACATGGCGTGGTCGTACTGGTCGAGGTAGTCTTCGAGGATCAGCTTGAGCACTTTGAAATCACAGACCATCTCGCGTCCGTCGAGATCGGGGGCCTCGAGGACACACTCGACCCGGCGGGAGTGTCCGTGCGGAAAGCGGCATTTGTCAGGATGCTTGCTCAGCATGTGACCGTTTTCGATTTCAAAAATTCTACAGATGCGGTAGGGCATGGTGGGGGAAAGGAAGTGCCATCTTCTCGCACGGACGGGGGCAAACGCAAGCGGGGATACAGCGTCC
>CAYLJC010000305.1:0-4499 GCA_964383345.1 uncultured Akkermansia sp.
CCCTGGCCGACATCCTCTGCCTGTACTTCGAGGAGATCCGCGAGGTGTCCTCCCGCAAGGCCGAGTTCTTTTTCGGCCTGCCACCGCTTCGTGCCGGTGCGGGTTGACGCGGTCGCGCGTTGCGCATCCCCCGAATCGGTGCTTGCATGTGGTCGCCCCGATCCCTCCCGTCCGCCTTCCCCACGCCCGTCATGTTGTCTGAACGCCGCACCCTTGTGAGAGAAAAGAAATTCCCCCCGCCCGGGAGCGATGTCTCCCGCCGCGGCCTGCATTCCTCCGCCACCCTGACGGACGACTACACTCTCTTCCTGCTCAACCAGCAGCGAGAGCTCCGCTCCAAGATCGAAAAGCGCTCCTGGCTCTCACGGCTCTTCCGGCGGCGCTGACGCCCCGCTCAGGAGAACCTCGAGTTCCCCTTCGTCGATCACGGCGACACCAAGGGAGACCGCCTTGTCCCGCTTCGAGCCGCCGCCTTCCCCGGCGAGGAGAAAATCGGTGTTTTTGCTGACGGATCCCGAGACTTTTCCCCCCGCCTCCAGAATGCGGGCGGCGATGACGTCCCGTGCCGAGGAGAGAGTCCCGGTGATCACGAAGGTCTTGCCGGCGAGCGCTTTGTCGGATTCGGCGGCGTTCTCCGCGGGGATGGGCGCGTAGTGATCAGACTGCGGATCGATTCCCAGCGCCGCGAGCCGGTCGAGGACGGCGAGTCCCGCCGGGGACTGGAAAAAATCGAGCACGCTCGCGGCGGCGACGGGGCCGACTTCGGAGGCGATCTCGTAGGGAGCGAGGAACGGATTTTTCTCCTTGCTCTCCCCGGTTTTGAGCGTGCGGAGTTCCGCCAGGATCTCGGAGCGGGCGAGTTCCCCGAAATTCCGGTGCAACCGCGCCAATTCGCGGGCCGCCGATTCCCCCACCTGCGAGATTCCCATCGCAAAAAGCCAGCGCGACAGCGGCATCTCTTTCGCGGCCCGCTCCCGTGTCCGGACGATTTTGGCGGCGTTTTTTTCTCCGAAAATACGCGGATTCTCCTCCGTGCCGAGATTGAGGGTGGCGAGCGTGCTCCCGGGAATCTCGAAAAGATCGAGGGGCGAGCGGATCCATTCGCGCTCGACGAGCTTCTCGGCGACGATGCTGCCGATGCCCTCGATGTCGAGGCCCTTGCGGCTCACGAACTGACGTATCCGACTCGCCACCTGGGCGGCACATTCGAAATTGACGCAAAAATGGGTGGTGACGCCGCGGCTCTCCGCTTTCGAACCGGACACCGTTTCGCGGCACTCGATCGGACCCGCGCAGACCGGGCAGACGCCCCCGAGCCGCTCATACATCGAGTAGGGTTCCCCGCCCTCCTTTTTCGATACCACCCGGATCACCTCGGGAATAATCTCGCCCGCTTTCTGTATCAGCACAACGTCGCCGATGCCGATGCCCCGCTCGTGAATGAAGGATTCGTTGTGCAGCGTCGCCCGACGCACCGTCGTACCCGAAACAAAAACCGGAGCGAGTTCCGCCACCGGAGTGAGCTTGCCGGTGCGCCCCACCTGCACGGTGATGTCGAGCAGGGTCGTTTCCTTTTGCTCCGGCGGGTACTTGTAGGCCGCCGCCCAGCGGGGCGCCCGGCTGGTGTAGCCGAGCTGTTCCTGGGCCTCGCGGTCGATCACCTTGATGACCGCCCCGTCGGTGGCGTGGGGCAGATCGTGGCGGACCTCGTCGAGACGCCGCACCGCTGCGAGGACTTCTTCCAGCGTCTCCGCCACCACGAGGGGTTCGTTTTTGCGGATCCCGATCCGGTCGAGGAGAGCGTGAAAATCGGTGATCGTCCCGATCTCCCCGCCCTCGACCAGGCCCAATCCGTGAGCGATGAAATCGAGGGGACGCTTCCCCACTTCCCGGGAATCGAGCATTTTCAGGGTTCCGGCGGTGGCGTTGCGGGGATTGGCGAAGGTCGGCAGCCCGGCCTCGTCGCGCTCCTCGTTCAACTTCGCGAAGCCCTCTCCGGTCATGAAAATCTCGCCTCGTATCTCCAGGGTATCGGGCGCGCCCGCCGACTTCGGGAGGGACAGAGGTATCGACCGGATCGTGCGGACGTTCGCGGTGATGACATCCCCGGTGCGGCCGTCCCCCCGCGTCGCCGCGTAGTCGAGCCGACCGTCGCGATAGACCAGCGAGACGGCGACCCCGTCGATCTTCGGCTCTATCGTCACGGGAATCCGTTCGCGACCGAGTCCCTTCTGCAGACGTCCGTAAAACTCGACGAGCTCCCTCTCCTTGAGCGGACGCCGACCCGTCCTCGCTTCCCGTCGGTCGAGTTCGTCCGCCGGTATTTCGAAGAGGTCGTCGATGCTCAGCATGGGCACAGGGTGCCTCACCTGCTCGAACCCCTCGCTCGGGCTCCCCCCGACGCGCCGGGTCGGACTGTCGGGATCCGCGAAGAGCGGGTATTCGGCCTCCAGCGACTCGAGGCGACGAAAGAGCGCATCGTATTCCGCATCGGAGATTTCCGGTTCGGCCTGATCGTAGTAGAGGCGGTTGTGCCGCCCGATCTCGGCGATGAGCCGGGCGATTTCGGCCTGCGGTTCCTCGGGATTCATACGGAAAAAAGACCGATCAGTCCTGCTGGCGGTCGCCGGAGCGCTCGTTCTGTTTGCCGACTTCCTCCTCGAGGCGCTCGCTCAGCCATTGTTTGATCATGCTCTGGTAGTTGAGATAGCGATGACGCGCCAATCGCTTGATCCGGCTGAGCATCTGAGGATCAAAACGCAGGGTGATCGTGGTGGACTCGCGCACATTCTGCCGCTGGATCGAAGCGTTCATCAGCCTCGGGTCGAGGGAGTGTTCCGCCCAGAAAAGCGACTCCTCCTTCTCATCCTCAAAATCGGGAATCTGGCTCCAGCGTTCGATGGTTTTCACAGGCGCAAGGGGGTTGGGCGGAAGTGGAAAGAGGGTTCAGAGCCATTCGGCGTTTTTACGCTCGTAGAAAGAATTCTCATCGTCGGTCATTTCGCGGCAATGAATCACGCGGTAACGTTTACCGTCGGTCCAGAAGACGGCAAACAGATAGCGATTGTTGATCGTTTTCCCGAGTACGAAATAGCGGGCCTCGGTGGCATCCCCCTCCATTTCGGGGAGCAGGCGGATGGAGAACGGATCTTCAAAAACCTCTTCGACCTCCCGGGGAGTGATCTCTTTCAGGTCAAAATGGCAGTCAATCCAGTCAAAATCCATAATCGCGCGGAACAGGTTCGCCTGCTCGAAGAGAGGCAAGCAAGCTGGGAGCGGGGAAAGCGGAAATCCAGTCGCGAAAGTCCGTACTTCGCCGCCACTCTCCTACCATCGGCTAATTTTCATACATTTCAGCTTTATTTGTTATCCTTTTTTTCGTAATACCTTTCCGTGCTTCGTTTCCTCGGCCTATCTCTATTCTCCCTGCTCGTCTCCTGTCAGTCTAAACCGCCCTACGCTCCCCCTCCCCGCCCGGCGGTCGTGGAGAGCGTCGCGGTGGAGGTGGGCGAATTCGAAGGCCGCCCCGACGTATTCGCCGTGGTCTCGGGACGGCTCTCCAGCACCGCGGCGCTCCTCGTTGATCCCAAACAATCGCGGGAGGGACGGGTCATTTCCCTGGAAGTCCTCGAGCAGACGCCCCGCCCGGCGATGATCCTGACGGATCTGGGGGAGTCCCCGCCTTTTGAAACCCGCGTTCCCATCGGAACCCTGGGACTGGAACCGGGCCTCTACACCCTCGCGGTGAACGGTCTCCTCGCGGAGTTCGAGATTCCGCCCCTCCAGGCCAGCCTGCTCGTCCCGGGTGGCAATCCCGAACCGCCCGATCCCGCCATCGTCCTCGTCGACGAGTTCATTCCGATCGAGAATGTCGCCCCGACGATCCCGGCTCCCTGATTCCGTATTAAAAAAATGCAAGGTTTCGGACGCCCGGCGTCAAATGGGGGTAGATTCCGGTATTCCCTTTTCCATTCCATGAAAAAAATCCTTCTGCCCCTCGCCCTCCTCTCGGCCCTTTCCTCGGTCCAGGCGCAAAAAGCCCTTGAGATCGTCACCGGATTCGAAAATCAAAAAATCGCCGCACTCGAAAGCTACCTCGCGGAAAACCCCGACGCAGAGGATAAAGACCAGGCCCTCGCGATGCTGGTCGGGGCGCACATGGTCCTCGGAAAACCCGAACCGCTCCCCGATCTCCTCATCCAGCGCTACGACGCCCAGCCCAAAGGTCTCGACGCGAACCTCCAGGTCATCGTGCAGGAGATCGCCCGTCCCCTCATCGAGGCCAGCATCGTTTCGAACCAGCGCGACAAAGCCAAGGCGTTCATCACCCGGGTCAAGGCGGATCTCGCCGATCATCCCCAGAGCACCCAGGTCGGGCAGTTCCTCGATCAGGTCGGCGGCGACCTCTATCTCCCCGGTGTCGGAGACGAAATGAAGATCGCCTTCACCGACCTCAAGGGAGTCGAAGTCGATCTGGAAAAAATGAAGGACAAAGTCGT
>CAYLJC010000306.1:0-4481 GCA_964383345.1 uncultured Akkermansia sp.
GTTGGTGCCCTTGATGTATCCGCCGGTGCCGCGGACGGAGGTCCACGAGCCGCCCAGACCACCGGCCCATTTGGAAAGGTAGGCGTTCTCCGCGATGCCGCGTTGCATGATGGATTCGATGCTGTCGTCGACCTTGTAGAGATAGCAGGAGGAAAGCTGGCTGTGGAGAGTGCCGGCGTTAAAGAGCGTCGGCGTCGAGGAGCAGAAGCGACGGCTCGCGTAGAGCCGGTAGAGATCGATGATTTTCGCCTCGGGATCTTCGCTTTCCCCGACCATCAGGCCCATCGCGACACGCATCCAGAAGAGTTGCGGCGTCTCGATGCGCCGGTGGGATTCACCGGTTTTATCGATTATGAGATAGCGGTCGTAGAGAGTCTGAATTCCGAGGTAATCGAAGTCGAGATCCGAGGTCGGATTGATCGCGTCGGCGAGGCGGTCGAGGTTGTACTCGAGGAGCCGCGGGGAGATGCGCTCGATCTCGACGCCACGGATGAGATTTGCTTTGAAGGCGCGGCGATGGAAGGCGGCGAGCTGGGAGACGCCATCCCGCGTGATGTTCCAGTCGAGGACTTCCTCGTAGACGTAGGTGAGGAGGATGCGAGCGGAGAAACGGGCGAAATCACCGTCGCGCTCGATGAGGCTTTTGGCGTTGAGGATGATCGTCTTGCGCAGGTCAGCCTCGGTCATCTCGTTGAAAAAAGCGCGGCGCAACTCGTGCTCGATCTCGTCCTGCGAGAGGCAGAGATCGAGACCGGTGAGGGCGAACTCGACGCGACGGCGGAGATCGCCCCCGTCCCAGAGTTCGGTCGAGCCGTCGGCCCGTTTCAGGACGATCATGGAATCCTGGGTGGATTCGTGGTCGCGCACGATTTCCTCCTCTTCCAACTGGCGGAGCTGGGCGCGGTGGGCGCGGTAGAGGATGTAGGACTCGGCCACCTTGTAGTGCCCCTGCCGCATCAGTTCCTCCTGGACGCGGTCCTGAAGGTCTTCGATGCGCATGAACTCTTGTCCGCTGCGGGCGATGCGCTCGGTCAGCGCGTCGGAGATGTCCTTGGCCGGGGTGGAGTCCATCCCGAGGGAGAGGAAGGAGCTGCGGACCGCGATCTCGATCTTGTTGGGGTCCCACGCGACCACTTCGCCGTTGCGGCGGATGACGCGGCAGAGGGGTTTTTCCTTGCTCTCCAGAGAGATGTCGCGACGGGCGTGGGCGGTCTTGCGCCGGATCAGGAGGCTCTTGGCGACGTCGTGGGCGTTTTGCCGGACGAGGGCCATTTCGATGATGGTGGTGAGTTCGGCGGCACTGAGGAGCACGGTGCCGTCGGTGTCTTCCGAAGCGGCTTTGGCGGTGAGACTTTCGGTGACGGACTTGACGATGTTGGCGACGAGTTGGCGGTTGCTGTCGTTGAAAATGTCGTCCTGCTTGCGGGAGAGGGCGAGGTCGGTCACGGCCTTGCCGACGGTTTCGGCGATCTTGGCGATGCTGAGATCGGATTGCTCATTGCCCACCTGCACCATGATGCGGGTGGAGGGACCTTCGTGGCTCGTCGCCATGTCGCTCCAGTTGAAGCGGGGTTTCATTTCCTGGGGAGTGGCGGCGCAGCGCTGCAACTCGAGGTCTTGTTCGATCAGTCGGCGGGTAATCATGTGCGGTTGGATGGGTGCGGATCGCGGGGGATCGGGATGGGAACGCGGGGGCGGAGGAAGGAGAAAAAAACGGGAGAAGGCGACAGGGTCGGGTGCGGGACCCGACCCTGTCGATCCGGGAGCGGTCGGGGCTCAGAGGTCGTCGTCGTGAACGCTGGAGAGGGCCGAGGCCTTCTGGTATTCGGTCACGGTTTGCTCGAAGAAGTTGGACTCTTTCTTGATGTCCATGGTTTCGGCGAGCCAGGGGAAGGGGTTGCGAACGCCGGGATTGAGGGGATTCAACCCGACGCCTTCGAGACGACGGTCGGCGATGAAGTCGATGTACTGGCAGAACTCGGCGGCGTTGAGCCCGACGGCGCTGACGGGGAGGCAGTCGTTGATGAATTCCTTCTCCAGGGTGACGGCCTCCCGCATCGTGTTGATGAGATCCTCTTTGAATTCGGGAGTCCAGATCTCCATGTTCTCGCTGACGAGGTCCATGAAGAGATTGCGGAATACCTCGATGTGGTTGGACTCGTCGCGCAGGGTGTACTGGAACATCTGGCCGATGCCGGGGAATTTGTTTTGCCGCTTGAGGCTGAGAATCATGCCGAAGAGGCCGTAGAACTGGGTCCCTTCCATGCACTGGCCGAAGACGAAGATGTTCCGGGCGAGAGCTTTCTTGTTGGCCGGGTCGGTGAGATCGACGTCGCGGCGGAGATCGTGGGAGGTGCGGGTGACAAACTCGTTCTTCCGCTTGATCGTGGGGATCTGCTCGAACATGGCCTCACACTCGTGCGGATTGATCCCGAGACTGCTGATCATGTAGAGGAGGCTGTCGGCGTGGATGTTTTCCTCGTGGGCATGTCGGCCGAGGACGAGTTTCAGCTCGGGGGCGGTGACGAGCTCGCGGACGACGTGAAGGATGTTGTCCCCGACGATGCCTTCGGCGGCGGAGAAATAACCGATCCCCATGCGGATGATCCAGCGCTCGCTGTCGCTCAGTTCGGAACCCTGCCACTGCTCGATATCCTTCTGCATGGGGATGTCCTCGGGCTCCCAGTGGTTCGCCTTCATCGTCCGGTAGAGGGTGTAGGCCCATTGGTATTTCAACGGAAGCAGGTTGAACGCTTCGGTCTTGCGCCCGTTGATGATGCGCTTGGCGGCGAAGGCTTCCTCGGCTTTGTCCTGGTCGAGGACAAAGGTGCGGTCTCCAATGGTGAAGGTCTTTTCCATGATGTGATGTGCGTGAGGGGGTGTTGGTTGGGTTGTGGGGAACGGGAATGAGGGTTCATTCCGCAAATGTCCTGTTTTTCCGGAGCAGAGGACGCCGGAATCCCCCGGATCACCCTCTAAAAACCGTGAAAACAAGCAATTTGCGCAGCCTTCAGGAATTTGGTAAAAACACCATATCTTGTTGGCTGGCCCATAAGATGCACAAGATGTAGTGGTTCTTCAAGACTATTTTACTTAAATTAAGCGTTTTTTGCGTGATGCCTTGTGTCGTAAGCAATTACCCGTCCCCGGAAGTGAACTTTTCCTGACGGGGCCGGAACAGGGCGGTTTTTCTCCGCGCTTTTCGTCCCCTTTTTGGTGCGACCTTCGGGGCAAGGCTCCGCCGATCCCACGCGGCGACGGAGGGGCGAAGACGGGGGCGGGAGAGGGCGTTTTTCCTCTCCTCTCCCGTCGCTGGCCTGGCGGTTCCCCCCGCGAAAGGGCGGGGGGAGCGTGGCGTGGCGGGTGGACGAGACTCAGCTCGCGGCGGCGAAGCGCTCGGCCACGGCGTCCCAGTTCACGACATTCCAGAAGGCGTCGGCGTAGTCGCCGCGGCGGTTCTGGTAGTTGAGGTAGTAGGCGTGTTCCCAGACATCGAGTCCGATGAGGGGAGGACAGCCGCAGCAATCGGCTGCTTCGCCCATGATGGGATTGTCCTGGTTCGGGGTGCTGGTCACGGCGAGGGTGCCGTCGGGTTTGACGACGAGCCAGGCCCAGCCGGATCCGAAACGGCTCAGGGAAGCACTTTTGAAGGCCTCTTTGAAGGCGTCGAAGGAGCCGAAGGCGCTGTCGATCGCCGTCGCGAGTTTGCCGGTGGGGGCACCGCCGGCGTTGGGGCCGAGGATGCTCCAGAAGAGGGAGTGGTTGGCGTGGCCGCCGCCGTTGTTGCGCACCGCGCCGCGGATGCCTTCGGGAATGGAGGCGAGGTCGGTGATCAGCTCCTCGATGGTTTTGCCCTCGAGGGCGGCATTGCCTTCGATCGCCTTGTTGAGGTTGGCGACGTAGGCGGCGTGGTGTTTGCCATGGTGAATCTCCATCGTCTTGGCATCAATGTGAGGTTCGAGTGCGTCGAGGGCGTAGGGGAGGGGGGGGAGTTCGTGGGCCATGGTCGTAGTGGTGTTATTGTTTCGTTGGGTTTCGTTGGATTCCGACGGGAACGCCGGATCTCAATGAGCCCGCATCGGGACGGTTTGTCAAAAGGCGTTACGCCGGAAACGCCGGTTTGGGAGCGAGCCGCTGGAAAATCCGTGATTCGCCAGAGAAGCTCGACAGCTCCCGTTTGTTAGAAAAGATAGATGGGCGGAGGAACCGTGATGAGTCCTCTGGCGTTCGAAAAATTGAGGCCCTCTGATTCGGAGATGGCGGTTACGGTGTCGTCGGTGAATTCGATCTGGACCCGGCCCGATTCGACTTCGACATATCGGGTGGTGGCGAAGCTGCGGCCGAAGGCGTCAACGGACATCACGGTCTGCGGGACCCGCTGGTAGGAGATGTACTCCAGCGAGTCGGCGCGGCTCTCGTTGGTGATTTTGGACTGTCGCTTGTCGGGCGGGCCGATCTGTTGGACATGTTCGTTACCGGCG
>CAYLJC010000307.1:0-4480 GCA_964383345.1 uncultured Akkermansia sp.
CGCCCGGTCGCTCATCATGCGGCCGGCCTTCGGCTTCAACGTCGCGAAGTCTGACGCTTTGCTCGACCAGAGTCAGAGCGGCAGCGGCGCGGTGCTGCGCCAGGCACAGTTGCCGCCGATCATGGGCTTCGACACCTTCCGCAGCGCGGGCCTGCCGTCGAACAACTTCGAGGGGCTCACCTTCACCGCGACGCACGGGACCGACACGATCAACATCGATTCGGCCCAGTTCGCTGACCCGACGAATGATGTGCTGAGCGACTATTTCCAAAACGGCGACGCCGTGGTGCTCTCGACCAGCGCCGCCGATCTTCCTGACGGATACACCGCCGCGACCCGTTACTACGTCGTCAACGTGGACGACACGAACAAGACCCTGCAGCTCTCCAGCGTCAAGGGCACCAACGGATCCGTGGTGGCCATCGCAGACAACGGCACCGGCACCCACACGATCACCCGCACCGAGAACATCGGCGCGATCGTGACCGCGGCGAAGAGCGCCATCCTCGTGGGATTCGCACCGATCGAACTGACAGGCGCGATGAAAAAGGCCCTCTACGATCACCAGATCGTGACGGACAAAGGCTCGCAGCTGGTCCTCGAATACCGGCACTTCGCAGATAGCGACACCGGCGAGGAGGTCCAGGTCATCGAGGCCCACTACGGCGTCGGCTACGGTGACACCGCCGCGCTCAAGATCGTCGAGCAGACCCCCAGCTAAGCCTTACCATATCTATACATGATAGGAGTGGGGGAGTTTCCCGGATGCTTCCCTCTGCTAGGAAAACCAAAAATCCGGACCTTTTTCCCCGCTGTTATGAAGCTCGCCATCCTCGCCTTCCTCTCTCTTGACGCGCGTTCCGGGGTGATCCCCCGGCCGGAGATGCGGCCGTATAATGAGGTCCTGACGGACTTCAAATCCCGCGTCGCTAAAAATGAGTTGCCCGCCGACATCGTCGATGCCGGGATGAACCAGATGGAGATCTGGACACCGCGCGGCGGTCGGGTGAAGCACCACCGGTTCAATTTGGACCTGGTCGCTCGCGGCGAGCCCATCGCGCCCGTCGAGTATTCGGAGAGCGACCCCGAACTCGAGGCCGCCCTGGCTCGCGTCGAGGAACTCGAGGCTATCCTCGCCGCCACCGGCGACCCCAGCCCCGAGGAGCCGGGAACGAACCCAGACGCCACCTCAATCCCTGACGAAATTCAAACCGAATTGGTTCCCGGTTTGAGTTCCTCTGAGCCGCCGGCGGAAACGCCGGCGGCCACCGAGGACTCCACATCCGGACCCCGTCCCGCCGCCGCCAGACCCTCCCCCTCCGGGGGCGGAAAGAAGAGCGGCGGCAAAAAGTCCTGACACGCGATCAACTTTCCCTGGCCTCCGCTACCCCCAAGCCCCTCCGCCGTTTCGTTCCTTTCCGGCGGAGGGGCTGTTTTTTCCGCTCGTCCGATGAACGCAGATTCCCTCGCCCGATTCTCCGCCGCCGCGCACCGCGCCGGCAGAGGCGTGCGTGGCGCGACCGCCCGGATCGGCGAGACAGACTACAACTCCGTCGTCTACCATGGCAGCACGACCGTGGAGAATGACAGGGGCGGCGAGAGCACCGTCCGCACCATGGTCATCCACATCTCGCGGGACGATCTGCCGATCGCGCCCACCGTGGGCACGCGGATCACCGATGTCGGCAGTGGCGTCACCGGCGAGATCTACGAGGTCGCCGGACGCGGCCTGCCCTACCACATCCTCCGCGCCGCCTCTCATCCTGATAAGAGCGCATGAAATGCGAAGACGAGATCACCACCGGCATCGCCGCGTTCCTCAAGACCGAGGCCGCCGCCCTCGATCCGGTCCCATGCGCTATCATCGCCGTGGGCGATCCCGTGCCCGAGGTCGGTCCCCGCGTCTACGTGCTGACGAGCTACGAGCCGATCTACAGCGGCGAGCTGTTTCGCTGCATGGCAGACCTCACCGTCGAGACGCCCGCGCAGGGCGAGGGGGCGGTCGCCGCACAGCGGGCCGCCGTGGGCTTCCTCGCGGGCTGCTTCCCAGTTGATCAGAGCAAGCGGGCCGCCCTGACTGCCGCCGTCGAGGCGGCCACGGACAACCAGGTGCGGGTGAATTTTTACCATCCCGAGCCCATGCCCGAAGATCCCGCCGGACCGAAGCTGCTCAGTCGCACCCGGCGGATGAAGATCCAATGCGAGGAGATCGCCGATTGACACCGATTCATCCGTGATGAGTTCCACCGCCCCACTTGCTCAGATCGTCTGCGTCCGCCCGAACGGGAAAGACCCGCGCACCGTCGTCGAGATGGCTCCCGTGGCGAAGCAGATCGAGGCGATCAAGGGGCTGAAAAAATGGGATCAACAAGCGAAGCGACCTGTCCTGGAACTCTGGAGCGATTCCGGGGAGCGGCTCAATCCCAAGACGGGGGAGCCGAAATCTACCACCCCGACCGACGAAAAAAATCCAACCACTCCATCCTGAGAAATGGCCAACGAAACCTACGACGTAGACGACACCTTCGGCCTCTCCCCTGCCGCCGGGGCGTATGTCCACGAGTCCCGCCGTTCCAGCACCGCGCAGCGCTTCGAGGTCCTCGACGAGGCCGGCGAGGTGGTGAAGCACCGCCCGGCGGCCTATAGCGAGAAGGATGTCACCATCAGCGGACAGGGCGATGCGAACTTCGCCGCCGTCACCGTCGGCGCGTTCACTGCCGGAACGGTGAAGGCCCTCGAGGCCGAGGCCGCCGAGACCAACGACGGCGAATATCGCACCTTTGAGATGGTCGGGAAGGCTTACGTGAATTTCTCGACCGGAGAAGAATGATACTCCTGATAGCCGCACACAAAACCACCCACTGACATGGCACTCTCTGATTACGGCATCGTCTCCATCTCCACCGCGTCCACCGCGAGTTTGTCTCTGCGGAAAAAGGTCGAGGCGGGCACGCCCCACCTTGATCTCGTCGGAAAATTCGTCGGGAACATCGCGAAAAAGCTGCTCTGGGAGATCCGCGCCGAAGGCACTGGCGACCTGCCCGCCGACTTCGCCCTCGCCGGGAGCGGCCCCGCCGAGATCGCGGGGATCAGCGGCGGCGTCACGGTGATCGAGTCGGTGGAGGAGACGCAGACCAACGACGGCGAGCCGAACAAGTGGACGGCCAGCGGCGTCAACGCACCCAACGCGAGCTGATCATGGCTACGACGTTAGGACGAGGCCCGAAGACGATCCAGGGATGCGAAGGCATCTCCCAGCGCCATGTGATCGACGTGGACAAGGATCCGCGAGAGTCGGTTACCACCGTGGCCGTCTTCTTCGCGGTCGCGGCGGGATACGCCTGGGGGATCCCTTCGCCTTACCTCGATCTGGTCGAGGAGTTGGCGGACGGATCGATCCAGCGGCGGGTCTACTGGACTTGGGACGCCGAGAGCGTCGTCGAGATCGAGGGAAGAAAGTTCACCTTTTCGGAATTCTGGGATGGCATCCACGATGTCGATCTCAACCCCGCCCGCAGCGCGATGCATCAACTCGCCCAGGCCCGGGCGATCCTCGCAGGCATGGCTGCAGCCGACCGCAGCGACAAACTCCGATACTGGGCCGGGCACGCCAGTCTGGCCGTCCCTGCCAAAGCCATCTTTGATGAGTCCGCCAAGATCTACGACCAGTTCCTCAAGGATCGGATGCCGCGCTTCATCTATGTGGAACAAGCCCGGGGCATGACGACCAACCGAGCCTACATCCCGGTCCACGCGACGCCCGAAGAGCGGGCCGAGGTCCTCGCGCGGGCGGGCATTTCCTGACAAACGAAATGACAGACGATCCCTTTTCTCTGCCCGCACCGCCTTCCCGCAGCGATGCCCAGGCCACCGCCTTCGAGGCCCCGGCGGAGCCGGTCGCCATCGCGGGCGTGGAGATGCGCCCCTTCACCAGCTTCTCTTGGGACCGCTGCCAGCGACTCGGGATCCGCATCGCCCTGGATAGTTTCGAGGAGATCAAGGGACTCCCCGCCACCGAGATCCTGCGCGAGGTGGCCCTCGTCGCCTGGATGCAGAGCGCCGATGTGCGGTCGGTCTCTCGGGCCTTCGCCGCCGGTGCCGACGAGGTCTGGGCCGAGGTCGAGGCATGGGAGTGCGAATTCAACGCCCGGCCCGATGCCGCGTCGCTGTGGCTCGATCTGGTGCGCGAGGTGACCACGGTGATGTTGACCGGTCAGGCCGTCCTCTTCTCCATCAGCGAGACGGAGACGAACAAAAAAGCGAGCGAGAAAGGCGAGCGACCGCCGGGAAACTCGTAGCGCCCGGCTGGCTCGCGGACCTGGTCTGGATCCTGTCGGGCGGGCGGATCACCCGCGAGAGCGAACACTACATCCTGCACGAACTGCCCTTCCCCAGAGCGATGTCCTACCTCCACAGCTACTGGTGGAGGAAGGAGGGCGTCTGGACCACGGGCATTGACAGGACGGTGTCTGGAGAGGTG
>CAYLJC010000308.1:0-4478 GCA_964383345.1 uncultured Akkermansia sp.
ATTCTTCAACTCCCCCCCACTCTACCCCTTCGCCGACAGCAAGGATTTCCCGGTCATCTCGGCGGGGGGAGTTACGCCCAACAAACCCAGGATCGTCGGGGCGATGTCGGCGAGGATGCCGTCGCGGAGGACAAGATCATCGGCATCGGCTCCGACATAAATCAAGGGCACGGGGTAGGTGGTGTGGGCGGTCTGGGGCGAGCCGTCTTCGTTGATCATTTCCTCGCAGTTGCCGTGATCGGCGGCGATGAGAAGTTTGCCCCCGAGGGAGAGGACTTTTTCCACGACCTGTGCGACGCAGTGATCGACGCATTCGACCGCCCGGATCGCGGCGGGCACGTTGCCGGTGTGTCCGACCATGTCGGGATTGGCGTAATTGACGATGATGAGATCGTAATCGGCGGCGAGCGTGAGAATGGTCTCGGTGACCTCTTGCGCCGACATCTCGGGTTTTTCATCGTAGGTGGCGCAGTCCTGCGGAGACTGGAGCATCCGTCTGTCCTCTCCCGGATTGGGTTCCTCGACCCCGCCGTTGAAGAAGAAGGAAACGTGCGGATATTTTTCCGTTTCGGCGACGCGCAGTTGGGTGAGTCCGGCCCCGGCGACAACCTGCCCGAGGGTATTGCGGAGCTCCACCGTGGGGAAAACGACGGGGCAGTGGTAGCTCTCGTCGTATTCTGTCAGGGTATAATAGGCGACGCGGGGATGTCTCCCGCGATCAAATCCGCTGAAATCATCGCGCAGGAAAGCGAGGCTGAGCTGGCGGGCGCGGTCGGCGCGGAAGTTGAAAAAGAGAACAACATCACCGTCGCGCACGCGAGGCTCGTCGATCGCGTCGAAAGCCATGGGAACCATGAACTCGTCGGTGACGTCTTTTGTGTATTGCTCCGCGACCGCCTCGGAGGCGAGGACGGCTTTCGCCTCTCCTTTCCCCAGGACAATCGCGTCCCAGGCGAGCTTGGTGCGGTCCCAGCGCTTGTCGCGGTCCATCGCGAAATACCGTCCGATCACGGTGACGATTTTGGCTCCCGACTCCGCGAGCTTGTCTTCACAAAAGTCGAGATAATTCGCGCCACCGGTGGGGGAGGTGTCGCGGCCGTCGGTGATGGCGTGGACCATGATGTCGTTTACCCCGGCCGCTTTTGCCGCCGCGACGAGGGCAACGAGGTGGTCCTGATGGCTGTGGACCCCGCCGTCGGAGACGAGGCCGATGAGATGGAGACGGGATTGCGAGGCTTTGGCAAAGGCCTCGACGAGAGTGGGATTGCTCGCGAGATCCCCGTCGGCGATGGCCTTGTTGATCCGGGTGAAATCCTGATAAACGATGCGTCCGGCCCCGAGATTGAGGTGCCCGACTTCGGAGTTGCCCATCTGGCCCTCGGGCAGCCCCACGTCCATCCCGCTGCAGCGGAGCCGGGCGACGGGATATTTTTGGTGCATTTCCCAAGTGAAGGGCGTGTGCGCCAGCCGGGGGCAGTCGCCGTAGCGCTCCGCCCCCGCCGGACCCGCCGGATTGTCACCCCATCCATCCCGAATAATAAAAACGACCGGTTTTTTCGCCATATCCTGAGTCATCGGGCAGCTTGGGCGGCTCCGCAAGTGTTTCAGTCAAGGCCCCGCCTGTTTGCCTGTCCCCGTCCGCGCCAGATCGCCCCGGCCACGACAAGATCGCCCTCCACGGTGATTTTCAGGTTGGGTTCGGGATTTTCCACCAGTTTCACGATGTGTCCGATGCCGCGCACGGCGGAGACTTCATCGGTGACCACTTCTCCTTTGGCTAGCACCTCGGCGTAGGCTTCGCGGAGCAGGGGGAGGCGAAAAATCTGCGGGGTTTCCATCGCCCAGAGATTCTCGCGGGAGACGGCGGCGACGACTTCTCCCGCTCCGTTGCCCCGTTTCAAGGTATCCGCGACACGATGGGCGAGGGTGGCGGCTCCGTATTCTTGCGCGGCGGCAATCACCTGCGTGATCGCGGCGCGGCTCACGAGGGGGCGCGCCGCGTCGTGAACGGCGACGAGGTCGCAGTTCCCGCCGATCCGGGCGAGTCCGGCGGAGACGGAGAGGTGGCGTTCAGCCCCTCCCGCGATCACTTCCACAAACTGCGAAATGCCGAGTCGTGCCGCCGCCTCCCCGACCGCTTCGAATTTTTCCGGCGAGGTCACCACCCGGATTTCCGTCACTTCCGGGCATTCTGCCAACGCGAGAAGGGAGCGGGTGAGAACGGATTCGCCGCAGAGATCGGCGGCGAGCTTGTCGAAGCCCATCCGCCGACTGCTCCCGGCCGCGACGATGATGGCCGATACCCTCATCTCCAGATGCGTCTGCGGTGCCGTTGCTCAGGTGAGTTTCGCCATGACCGCCTGCGAGAGGGTTTTGCCGTCGGCCCGACCCTCGGTCCGCTCCTGCACCAGTTTCATGACCGCACCCATGTCCTTGCGGGAGGTCGCGCCGACTTCGGCGATGGCTGCGTCGATGATCTCTTCGAGTTTTTCCGCGCTGAGCGGCTCGGGCAGGTAGCCGTTCAGCACCGCCATTTCGGCGTTTTCCTGCTCGACCAGTTCGAGGCGTCCGGCAGTGGTGTACTGCTCGATGGAGTCCTGGCGCTTTTTGACTTCGCGCCGGATCACGGTGATCACCTCGGCGTCGGTCAGTTCCGCGTCGGCCCCGCCTTTTTCGATGGCCGCGTTTTTGATCGCCGACTTCAGCATACGGATCGTGCCGAGGGCGAGGGTGTTTTTCTCACGCATCGCCGTTTTCATGTCTTCCGTAATCTGTTGGGATAATTCGCTCATGCGTTAAGCTACTCGGGTTCATCCAATCCGCGACGTGAAAAACGACTCTCCCAGCCCCCCTCCGGCCAAAGCCAAAGCATCGCTCCATCTGGGCGGGCGGCTTTGGAAAATCCTCATGGGCCTCCTCCTCATCGGGGTCGGTTCGATTTTTGTGCAGTATCTCTGGCATGCCTACACCCGTGCCGCCGAGATGGATGGTTGGATCGAAGTGCCCTGTGAGATCGTGACGGTGGAACTCGATGACACGGAACGGAACCAGCGCGGCATGACAAAATATGTTTTCCAAGTCACCTACGACTATCGTTACGAAGGCAAAACCTATACGGGGAACCGCTTCAAGCGTCTCTCCCTTCAGGCGAGCGACCCGCGGAAATTGCAACATCATGTGGAGGACTACGCCGTCGGCACAAAAACCGTCTGCCACGTGGACCCCGCCGCACCGGAGAACTCGGTGATCAAAAAAGATTCCAAAGCCGCTCTCTACACGATCTGGTTTCCCTGTCTCTTCATCGTCGGAGGTGCCGGGATGATCCTTTCCGCCCTCTTCCGAAGAAGCGGGTGAAAAGCGGGTCTTTCCCTTCGACCGGAAACACTTCTGACACGTATTCTCACGTATAAAAAGACGACTTGGAAACCAAAAGAGGGTACTCTGGGTTCGTCAGCCGTAACAACAAAACCACAACAAACATCGCTCCCATGAAAATCTCCCTTCTCGGTCTCGTCGCTGTTCTCGGCTTCACCACCGCCTCCGTTCGCGGCGGGGAAACCTATGCCGTGGATCCCGTCCATTCCTCGGTGCTCTTCGGCATCAAACACCTCGGGGTGACGAACTTCTATGCGGTCTTCGAGGACATCTCCGGCACCGTCACGTTTGACAAGGAAGACCCCTCCAAGAGCTCGTTCGAGCTGACCGTTCCGGTGGAGAGCCTCGACAGCCGCAATCCCAAGCGCGACCAGCATCTCAAGAGTCCGGACTTTTTTAACGCGGAGCAGTTCCCGACCCTTTCTTTCAAAAGCACGAAGGTGGAGGCGAACGGCGATGTGTATCAGGTCACCGGCGACTTCACCCTGCACGGCGTCACCAAGTCCATTACCGTCGAATTCCAAAGAGGCCCCGACGGCAAAAGTATGGAAGGCGGCGTCATCGTCGGAGGCGAAACCCGCTTCACCATCAAACGGAGCGACTACGGCATGAATTTCATGCAAGGCGCTCTCGGCGACGAGGTGCATATCATCCTCAGCATCGAAGCGGGGAAAAAATAAGGTCGCTCCCTGAATTTTCCCGATGGATCGGCTCCTGCCCGCGGTTGCCCTGGCCGGAGCGCTTGCCGTCATCCTCTCCGCTCTGACCCGTCGCGCCGGGAGCCTTCGGATCTCCCGGGCGGCGGTCGTCTTTTCCCCGGCCGCCGCCTATGGCGCCGGGCATTTTTTTGTGGCCGGGAGGACCCCTTTCCCGCCGACGGACACGACCAACTGGCTGCCGTATTTTGCCATCGCGGCCGCTGCGGTCGTCGCAGTCTTCCCGGCGTTCCCGATCCCGTCCCGAACCGCCCGTCTCGCGATTCTCGGCCTGCTCAGCGCCGGGGCCATGCGGCTCCTCCTCGCTCCGAAATTTCGCTATGGCTGGTCGGCGGAAGAAGGCTGGTTACAGGTGGTCGGCCTGAGCGCGATGATCCTCCTCGCGAC
>CAYLJC010000309.1:0-4465 GCA_964383345.1 uncultured Akkermansia sp.
CACTCACGGGTCCCGCGACTGAGGCTGTTCGAGGCGATCCACATCTGGGTCTTGATGAACTGCTCGCGGTCGGTGGCGGTCGCCTCGCGCGGGATCGCCACGATCACGAGGGTCGGGGCGAGCGGGCGCACCCGGCGGGCGGCGTCTTTTTGCAAAAGATGACGGGTCAGACCGGCGCTCGGCCAGGGGATGACTTCGATGGCGGCACCGGCGAAAACCGCGCCGAAAGCTTCGCCGACGAGGGTGTCGAAGGGAGGCATGGCGAGAACCGTGGCGACTTCTCCGGCGCGGAGAGAAGCCATCGTGAAATGGAGCGGGGAAGGAGGTGGCACTTTCCCTTCGAGAGTGGTTTCCTTGCCGGTGATCGTCCGCGCGAGGACTTCGGCGATGCGGCGGTGACCACCGTGATTGGGGTGGATCTCATCGCTCATGGCGAGACGCCAGGCCTCGGGATCGCGGGTCTTGAGCGCCTCCATCTCCGCGTGGACATCGCAGAGCGGGACAGTGAATTCACGGGCGACGGCCCGGGTCACCTCGCTGTAGGCAAACACTTTTTCCAGGGGGCGCTCCGGCGTGGTGAGGACCGCGTTGGGGGTGCAGAGGACGACCTCGGCCCCGCTCGCACGGCATCGCCTCACGATTTCGATGAGATTTTTGCGATAGGCCTCGATCGGCAGCTTCGCGACATCGTTGAGTCCGAACATCACCGTGACCAGATGGGGTTTGTGAACGAGGACATCCTGTCCGATGCGGGCGAGGGCGTTGGCGGTGGTGTGTCCGCTGCGTCCGGCGTTGTGAATCGTGAGATCGGCCTGCGGGTGGATTTTTCGGATCGCTTCTCCGAGAAGTTCGCCGTAGGCCTGGCGTCCGCCGCTGTGGTAGTAGAGTCCGGTGACACTGTCGCCGAAGGCCACGAAGCGGACCGGTTTTTCTCCCGAGGCGAGGACTTCACGGATGCGGGTGAGCGCCGGAGTTTCCGAGCCCAGGAGGTTTCCCGGAAAGAGCGGCAGGAGTGTGGCAAGGAGGAGTAAGCGGATCATGGCGGGAGCAGAATGGAGAAAGAGCAATGGCAATGGCGAATATTTTTCCGTCCGGGATCACGGAGAGAGGCGCTTTTTCAGGTAGCGCCCCGTCAGGGAATTTTTCGACTGCGCAATCGCGGCGGGCGGACCCTCGGCCACGACGGTGCCGCCGGTTTCCCCTCCGCCGGGTCCCATGTCGATGACCCAGTCGGCGCACTTGATGACATCGAGATTGTGCTCGATGACAATGAGGGTGTTCCCCTGGTCGCGCAGCCGGTAAAACACCTCCAGGAGAGTGGCGATGTCCGAAAAATGCAGGCCGGTGGTGGGTTCGTCGAGCAGGTAGACGGTCTTTCCGGTCGCTGTTTTGCCGAGTTCGGTGGCGAGTTTGATCCGTTGCGCCTCCCCGCCGGAGAGGGTGGTGGCCGATTGCCCGAGCCGCACGTAGCCGAGACCGACATCCCGCAGGGCGCGGAGTTGCTGGCGGATTTTTGGTATTTTTTGGAAAAATGCCAGGGCTTCCTCCACGGTCATTTCGAGGACATCGGCGATGCTTTTGCCCCGGTAGGTGATGTCGAGGGTCTCGCGATTGTAGCGGCGTCCCTGGCACGATTCGCAGGTCACGTAGACGTCGCTGAGAAAGTGCATGTCGATGCGGATGAGTCCGTCCCCCTGGCAGGTTTCGCAGCGTCCTCCGGAGACATTGAAGCTGAAGCGACCGGGTTCGTATCCGCGCGTCCGCGAGGCGGGGAGTTGTGAAAAAAGATCCCGGATCGGACCAAAAACGCCGACGTAGGTGGCGGGGTTGGAACGCGGGCTGCGACCGATGGGGGATTGGTCGCTGACGATGGCTTTGTCGATAGGTTCGAGCCCTTCGATCAAGTCGTGATCGCCCGGTTTGTCTTTGTTCTGATAGAAATGGCGGAAGAGCGCCCGGCGCAGGATGTCGTCGACGAGGGTGGACTTTCCGCTCCCGGAGAGCCCCGTCACGCAGACGAAACGTCCGAGGGGAAACCGCACCGCGATGTTTTTCAAATTGTGCTCGCGGGCGCCGCGCACGACCAGTTCGCGAGTCTCGGCGGGAAAAGAAGTCGGGCCCGGGATTTCGATTTTTTCCCGTCCCGAGAGATAGGCTCCGGTGATCGAGCGGGGGTCGGCGAAGACCTCTTCCGGCGTGCCCTGGGCGAGGATTTCCCCGCCGTTTTCCCCGGCTCCGGGGCCGATGTCGAGGAGGTGGTCGGCCGCCCGGATGGTGTCTTCGTCGTGCTCGACAACGATGACCGTGTTGCCGAGATCACGGAGATTCTTGAGGGTGGCGATGAGCTTTTCATTGTCGGCCTGATGCAGCCCGATGCTTGGTTCGTCGAGCACGTAGAGGACTCCGGCGAGACCGGCCCCGAGCTGGGTGGCGAGACGGATGCGCTGGCTTTCCCCGCCCGAGAGAGTCCCGCTGGAGCGGTCGAGAGAGAGATAGGCCAGCCCCACGGTTCGGAGAAAGCGGAGCCGCTTGCGCACTTCGTTGAGGACCTCGCCCGCGTAGCTCGCCTGTGTTTCCGAGAGGATCACTCCGCCGAGCCATTCGAGCGCCTCGCCGATGGAGAGGGCGGTGAATCCCTCGATCGAGAGGGGACGTGTTTCGTGGGCGAGGGTGACCGAGAGGATTTCATCCCTGAGCCGTTTGCCGGCGCAGTCGGGGCAGGGCTTCGCCGACATGAACCGCCGCACGTTGCGTTTGGTGACCTCGCTCTTGCTCGTCTCGAGGAGCCGTGTCGCCTGGGTCGCGAGACCTTCGAAGCTGTCGTCGCCGTGGAGCAGCGCTTCGGTAAACTCTCGCGAGAGGCTTTGGATGGGCGCGTCCAGATCGACCGCGTAGGCCTTTGCGAGGTCCTCGATGGCGCGCTGGTGGAATCCCTTGCGCGATTTTGATCCGGTCCACCAGGTTTTCACCCCGCCCTCGCGCAGCGATTTGTCAGGGTTGGGAAGGATGAGTTCGCCGTCGGGGACCAGTCGTGTCCCGAGTCCGTGACAGACGGGGCAGGCCCCCAGGTGGCTGTTGAATGAGAAATGCTTCGGGGTCAGCTTCGGAAGGGAGAATCCCGTCTCCGGATTGGTGTAATGAAAGGTGAAATCGTGTGGTTCGTAGTTTTCCGAACCCGGGGTCTGGACGAGAGCGGTGATGTGATTCCCGGCGATGTTTCGGGCAATCTCCAGGGAATCGGCGAGGCGGCTGCGGATGTCCTCGCGAACGATGAGCCGGTCGATGACGATTTCGGCGGATTTCGGCTTCGCCTTGTTCCCGATCCCCTCGATTTCGACGATTTCCCCGTCGAGGCGGGCGCGGATGAAGCCCCGGGCGCGGTAGCGCTCCAGCGCCCCGAGGAGGGTGTCGCCTTTTTCCTTCGCGATGGGAGCGAGCAAAATGAGGCGAGTGCCCGAGGGAAAGGTGGTGAGCTGATCGACGATGTCCTTGATGGTGTGACGCACCAGCGGAGTCCCCGTCACCGGATCGTGGGGACGCCCGAGAGCGGCGTAGAGAATGCGCAGGTAATCGTAGATCTCCGTCGCGGTGGCGATGGTGGAACGCGGGTTTGGCTGCGAAGTGCGTTGCTCTATCGCGATCGCCGGAGTGAGTCCCTCGATGAAATCCACATCGGGTTTTTCGAGCTGTTCGAGGAACTGCCGGGCATAGGCCGAGAGCGACTCGACGTAGCGGCGCTGGCCTTCGGCGTAGAGGGTGTCGAAGGCCAGCGACGACTTCCCCGATCCCGAGACCCCCGTGATGACCACAAAGCGGTTTCGCGGGATTTCCAGGCTCAGGTTTTTCAGGTTGTGCTGTCTGGCTCCCTGGATTTTGATCATCGCGTCCTCGCTCATAGCGCCCATGGGGAAAGAAAAAAGCCTCCGCAAGGGAGAGCGACAACATTGAGGGAGATGGCGCGGTGGCAAGAGAAGGTTTTCCCCTGCACGGGTCTTTCTCCCGATGCCGGAAAGGAGAGGCCGTAGAGCAATCCATGTTTTTCCGGGATTTCTCTATTTCCCGTTTTGGCGTATCTTGGGAGACGGCTTCGACCAACTGGTTGCGTCATCCCCCCCTTATGGAAAACCCGGCAGAACGGAAATGGAAAACACTACGAAAGATCGCCTCACCACGGGAGAAGGTTTCCGGTGAGGAGATGCCTCCGGCTGCCCCGGAGCCGGAAGTGTCTCTCCCTCCCGAAACCGCCCCGCCGACGGCTCGGGAAAGCGCCCCGCCGGAGCCGTCCGCGACGGAGTCCGGGCTCCCGGATGGTACTGTCGAGGTTCTTATCGTCCATCCCATCGCCTCGACCGCGCGTCTCATTCGGGAAACCTTGCAGAATTTCACCGATTGCCGTGTCGTCACCACCGCCGACCCCTTGCGGGCCTTTGAGCTGGCATTGCAGAAGCGCTTCGGTTTGTTTCTT
>CAYLJC010000310.1:0-3773 GCA_964383345.1 uncultured Akkermansia sp.
GCGGCGTCGGAGCGCAGATCTCCTCCATGATCATGGAGCAGGCCTTCGACGATCTCGACGCCCCCGTGTTGCGAATCACCAGCGCCGATGCTCCGGCGTTTTACAGCCCCCCCATCGAGAAGCTCCAGCTTCCTGATCCCGACGAAATCGTGGCCCGGGCGCTGACGATCTGTTAGTGTCTTCGCCGAACGACCTGTCAAAACAAGAATTTTTCACTCCCGACCAGCAAGAGAACGTATGGCAGCCTATTTGAAAATGCCCAAACTGAGTGACACGATGAGCGAAGGCACCCTCGTGAAGTGGCTCAAGAAAGAGGGCGACACCGTGTCCATGGATGAGGACATCGCCGAAGTCGAGACGGACAAGGCGACCATGACGATGCCCTCCTTCGACGAAGGCATCCTCCACAAGATTTACGTCAAGGAAGGCGAGACCGTCGCCCTCGGTGCCTCCCTCGCCCTCATCCTCGAACCCGGTGAAGAACCACCCGCCGACGCCGACCAACCTCCCGCAGCGGCGGCGGCATCTTCCGCTCCCGAGGAAAAAACGGACGAAGCCAAAACCGAAACGCCCGCTGCGGAAACAAGCGGGAGTGATGCGGAACCCGCCAGCAAAAAAGTCACCGCCCCGGTCGCCTCGTCTCCGGGCCAGCGCAGCAAAGCCTCCCCCCTCGCCCGCAAGCTCGCCGCCGAGCGGGGCGTCGACCTCCGTCGCCTCAGCGGACGCGGCCCCGGCGGACGCATCGTGAAAAAAGATGTCCTCAACGCCCCCGCCGGCGGTGGTGGTTCCTCTCTCGGACTGCTCCCTCCCCCAGCGAGCCGGGCCGATCAGTCCCTCCCCCTCTCGGGAATGCGTCGGGTCATCGCCCAACGCCTCCTCGAGAGCAAAACGACCATCCCGCATTTTTATCTCAACATCGAGATCGACACCGAGGCGCTCATGACCTTGCGCGAGCAGGTCAACACGGCGAGCCTCGCCAACGGCGGTCCCAAGTACACGGTGAACGACTTCATCATGCGCGCCACCGTGCTCGCCGCCGACGCGGTTCCCGAAGTGAACGCCTCGTTCCAGGGAGATGCCATCCTCCAGCACGGCGAGATCCACCTCTCCATCGCCGTGGCCATTCAAGAAGGTCTCGTCACCCCGGTGATTCGCTCGGCCCAGACGAAATCCATCAAAGAACTCGCCGCCGAACTCAAGGACCTCGCCGGCCGCGCCAAAGACAAAAAACTCACCCCCGACGAGATGCAGGGCGGCACCCTCACGATCTCGAATCTCGGCGCCTTCGGCATCGGGCATTTCGACGCGATCATCAACCCGCCCCAGGCCGCCATTCTGGCGATCGGCACCATCACCCAACAACCTGTCGTCAACGCCGCCGGCCAGATTGTTCCCGGCCAGCGCATGTGGGTCGGGATGAGCTGCGACCACCGCGTCATCGACGGTGCGGTCGGTGCCCGCTTCCTTTCCGAACTGAAACGTTTCCTCGAAACCCCCCTCCTTCTCATTTCCTAACAATCACTGAATTTTACCCATGGCATCATACGATCTCATCGTCATCGGTGGCGGCCCCGGCGGATATGTCGGAGCGATTCGCGCCGCCCAACTCGGAAAAAAAGTCGCCTGCGTCGAGAATGATCGCGCCGGGGGAACCTGCCTCAACTGGGGCTGTATCCCGACCAAGGCCCTTCTCAAAAACGCCGAGCTCTACCACACCCTCGCGCACCGCGCCGGTGAATTCGGACTGAAAGTGGACGGGCTCTCCTATGACTGGGAGAAAGTGATCGGACGCTCCCGCAAGGTCTCCGACAAGCTCGCCGGGGGCATCGAATTCCTTTTCAAGAAAAACAAGATCGACTACCTGCGCGGCACCGGTGGTCTCGCCGCCAACGGCAAGGTCGAAGTGATCGACGCCGAGGGCAAAAGCGAGTTGCACACGGCGGCGAACGTCCTCGTGGCGACCGGTTGCGTGTCGCGGGCGCTGCCTTTTCTCCCCTTCGACGGCGAGAAAGTGATCGGCTCGAAAGACGCCATGACCCTGACGAAACAACCCAAATCCATGGTCATCATCGGAGCCGGGGCGATCGGGATCGAGTTCGCCTATTTCTTCAGCGCCTACGGCACCGAAGTGACGGTCATTGAAATGATGGACCGGATCCTCCCCGTCGAGGACTCCGAGGTCAGTGCCGCCCTGCAAAAGTCACTGACCAAACACGGTATCAAATTCCATACGGCGACCAAAACGGCCGCCGCCGAGACGACGGACAATGGAGTCCGGCTCACCATCGAACCCGCCGCAGGCGGTGATCAGACGACGGTCGAGGCCGAGGTCTGCCTCGTCGCCGTCGGAGTCGCCCCCGTGCTCCCGAAGAACGCCGAGCAGCTCAAGCTGAGTGATCGCGGCTACATCGAAACCGACGAGCGCTACCAGACCAATATTCCCAACGTCTACGCCGCCGGGGACATCATCGGGCCGCCCTGGCTCGCCCATGTCGCCAGCTACGAGGCTGTCCAGGCCGTCGAGGGAATGTTCGATCCCGCTTTCAAGCCGAAGAAAGTCACCGTTTTCCCCGGCTGCACCTACTGTCATCCCGAAGTGGCTTCGGTGGGTCTCACCGAAGACGCCTGCAAGGAGAAAGGACTCGACTACCGCGTCGGTAAATTCCCCTTCGCGGCCAGCGGACGCGCCCTCGCGGTGGCCGATTCCGAAGGGTTCGTGAAAATCATTTTCGACAAGAAACACGGCGAGATTCTCGGGGCCCACATCATTGGTGCCGGTGCCACCGAACTCATCGCCGAGATGGGGCTGGCGATGAATCTCGAAGCGACCCACGAAGAGATCGAAGCGACCATCCACGCCCACCCCACCCTCGCCGAGGCGATCCACGAAGCCACCGGCGACGCCTTCGGACACGCCATTCACATTTGATTTCAGGACGAGGTGGCGGTCCCCCCGCTCGATCAGCGCCCCGGTTTTCGGATCGTCACCTCGTGGAGCTTTTGCCGCGAGACGCCGCGGGGTGGGTCCGGCAAGGCGCGTCCGGATTTCCCCGCGGCGGCGGGATGAGAAATCCGGGCAAGCGAATGGGGGGAATGGAATCGCCCGATTGCGAAATCGGAGTCCATTCGTTTTCCTGCGGGACCGCCGGGGAATGACCTTCCGGAGTTGCTGGCCTGGCTCAACGATCTCCCCGCCACGCCCCCGAGGCGCGCAGGATCGCTTCGTGAACAGCGATGTCGTGGGCGGCATCCCATGCGAAGGTTTTCTCCCCGCCGAGGACGTGAAACAGGTCGATGAACTCCCCGTCGTAACGCCCTTCCGGTTCTCCGTGGGAAAATGTCCGCGTCCCCTTGGCATGATCCCCGTGCGCCCGGGAGAGGGACAGCTTCACCGTGCGGGATTCCATGGGGGCGATCTCGAGGGTTCCCTCGGTGCCGGTCACGCTGATGCGTCTCCGTTGGTTGCCGAAGGGATCGGCGAAATTGCAGCGCACCACCGCCGTGGCGCGGGGGTATTGGAAAACGGCCATTTGGTTGTCTTCCACGCCGTCGTCCCGGCTCGGCGTTCCGAAGGCGGTCACCGATTCCGGGGGACCGAGGAGGGTGAGGACGGTGTCGATGAGGTGGCACCCCAGTTCGAACATGCCGCCGCCGGGCAGCTCGGCGAGGAAGGCGCGCGTCGCGGGGTCGCCGAGTTTTCCGATGTAGGCGTCCACTTCGGTCAGCTCCCCGAGCCACCCCTCGCTCACCGCTCGAAAGAGAAGTTGAAAGGC
>CAYLJC010000310.1:3783-4202 GCA_964383345.1 uncultured Akkermansia sp.
CAGCATCAAGATCGGGATTGTGACGAACGCGCACCAGCCGATGTCGATCCGGGACATCGCGCTGTTCCGCCTCCAGCCGCATCGCCTTGAACTCCGCGTGCTCGAAGCCGCCCGGCTTTTCCAGATGCACGTGTTTGCCCGCCCGGATCGCCCGCAGCGCGGTCGCCGGAGCGTCGCCAATGGAGGTCTCGACCACGACGGCCCGGAGATCGGACCGGCCCAGCAGTTCCTCTTCGGTGAGCAGGGGCAAACCCTCCCAGGTCGCCGCTGTGACAGGGTTTTCCCGATGAGCCGAGACGGGCTCAACGAGGCCGACGACTTCCCACATCTCCGGGAGGCCGAGCATCGCCTTCATTTTGCCGGCAGCGTGCGCGCCGGTCGTTCCGATCTGCCCGATCCGCAGCCGGGTGTCACCGGAG
>CAYLJC010000310.1:4212-4459 GCA_964383345.1 uncultured Akkermansia sp.
CAGCGACGCTGATCGGCAGCGGCGGCGCCGGCATGGGACCGGGCGAGTCGGCCGCCGCCATCGTCGTTGCCAGGGCGCCACCCGCCGCCACCCATCCGCATTCTGCGAGAAATCCACGTCGTTTCATGGCTGTGTGTTGTCAGAGGTTTTTTCGGAGCGCCTGGGGTTCGGCGATGTGCTTCACGGGACGAGGGGGTCGCCGTTGTCGCGCCGCCACTGGTCCAGTTTTGTCCTGAGACGGTTCCGT
>CAYLJC010000311.1:0-4453 GCA_964383345.1 uncultured Akkermansia sp.
ATCTGGATGAGCCACTCCGATACCGTCAGCGTTCTCCCGGGAGGGTGTCAGGTGATCGGGCGGAATCTCGACGGCATCCCCGTGGCCCTGAAATGGAACGAGCGCTTCTTCGGAATCCAGTTTCATCCCGAAGTCTCCCACACCAAGGAGGGCAGTGAGATTCTGAAAAATTTCCTGTCCCTCGCCAAAGACCTGCCGCCTTTCCGGATCGCTTCTTTCAAAGATGAACTCATCGAGCGTGTCCAGGCCGAGGTGGCGGGCCGCAAGGTCGTCTGCGGGGTCTCGGGCGGGGTGGATTCCTCCGTCCTCGCGGCCCTCCTCCACGAGGCCGAAGTGGACACGCGCAACATCTTCGTCGACACCGGCCTGCTCCGTCTCAACGAGGCCGCCGAGGTGCAGGCGATCTTCGCCGAAGTCGGCATCGAGATCGAGACCATAGACGCTTCCGAGCGATTCCTCTCCGCCCTCGCGGGAGTGACGGATCCCGAGGAAAAACGCCGCATCATCGGGCGTATCTTCGTCGAAGTCTTCTTTGACGCGGTGGGCTCCGAAGTCGAGTTGCTCGCCCAGGGGACCCTCTACCCCGACGTCATCGAGAGCGCCACGAGCGGCTCCAGCGCCTCGACGATCAAGACCCACCACAACCGGGTCGACCAAATCATGCGGTTGAAAAAAGAAGGGCGTGTCATTGAACCCCTCGACACCCTTTTCAAAGACGAGGTCCGCGAACTCGGGCGCGTCCTCGGTCTGCCCGAGCGCGTCGTTGGACGCCATCCTTTCCCCGGCCCCGGCCTTGCGGTGCGCTGCCCCGGCGAGGTCACCCCCGAGAAGATCGCCATCATCCAGCAGGCCGATAAAATCTACATCGACCTGCTCCGTGCGCGTCACTGGTACGACTCGGTCTGGCAGGCCTACGCCGCCCTCATCCCGACGAAGACGGTCGGGGTCAAAGGCGACGAGCGCAGCTACGAGTATGCCCTGAGCATCCGCGCGGTCACCAGCGAAGACGCCATGACCGCCGAATGGGTTCATCTCCCCTACGAACTCCTCGGAGAAATCTCGAACCGCATCCTCAACGAAGTCCCCGGCGTCAACCGCGTCCTCTACGACATCTCGACCAAGCCGCCCGCTAGCATCGAGTGGGAGTGAGGCGCGTCGGCACGCTGGAGAAATACGGACCGGGTGTAGTGATTTTCTTGACAGGTCCGGGAGGTGCGGTGGAGCGTTCCGACGCAGGTTGCGGGCGGGCCGGAGTCTGAAATTTCCTATCCCATCGATGCACGACCTGAATCTGATATCCACCGTTGCCGCCGGATTCACCGCCGCCTGGCTGCTCGGTCTGCTCACCCAGTGGATGCGGCTCTCGCCCATCGTGGGCTACCTCATCGCCGGGGTTCTCATCGGACCCTATACCCCCGGATTCGTCGGGGACATCGGGATCGCGATCCAGTTGGCCGAGGTCGGGGTGATCCTCCTGATGTTCGGGGTGGGTCTCCATTTCCACCTCAAGGATCTCATCGCGGTGAGAAATGTCGCCATTCCCGGCGCGGTGGGACAAAGCATCATGGCCACGCTCGCGGCCATGGTCCTCTTCCATTCTTTCGGTATACCCTATTCGACCGGAGTGGTCATCGGCATGGCCATGGCGGTGGCCAGCACCGTCGTGCTGATCCGCGTTCTCCTCGACGCCAACGCCCTGAACACGCCCGAGGGCCACGTCGCGGTGGGCTGGCTCATTGTGGAGGATATTTTCACCGTCATCCTCCTCGTCGTCATTCCCGTCCTCGGCGACGCCGGGCCTTCCGCGGATGCCGCCGGCGCGGGGCACGGAGCGGAGGAAAGCGGCCCCCTTTGGTGGACTTTGGGGGTGGCCATGGTCAAGCTCACCGTCCTCGTGGTGGTGGTGTTGTGGGCGGGGGCACGGGTGGTCCCTCGCATCCTCGTGAGAGTGGCGCGGCTGCGCTCCCGCGAGCTGTTCACTCTCACGGTGCTGGTTTTCTCCATCGCGGTGGCGGCCGCCTCGTATTTCTTTTTCGGAGCCTCCATGGCCCTGGGAGCCTTCCTCGCGGGAATGGTGGTGGCGCAGTCTCCCGTCGCCAACCAGGTCGCGGCCGACGCGCTCCCCATGCGCGATGCCTTCGCGGTTTTGTTTTTTGTTTCGGTGGGGATGCTCTTCGATCCGAGATTTCTCCTCGAACAACCCCTCATGGTCCTCGCCGCGCTGGGAGTGATCCTGCTGGTGAAACCGATCGCGGCCCTCCTCATCGTGGCGGTGCTGGGGCATTCCGTCCGCACCGCCCTCACCGTGGCTCTCGCCCTCGCCCAGATCGGGGAATTTTCCTTCATTCTGTCGGAGCTTGCCAGGCAGTACGGACTGATGCCCGACGCGGGCCACAACATGCTGGTCGCCTCGGCGATCATCTCCATCACCTTGAACCCTCTTCTCTTCCGACAAGTGCCGCGCATCGAATCGTGCCTGCAACGCAAGCCCGCTTTGTGGAAATGGCTCAACCGACGTGCCGAGCGCCGCGCCGCCGCCGCGACTCCCGATTTTCCGGAAAGCGGGGCCTCCCATGGGGCCCCCGTTCCCAAGGGGCCCTACGCCATGATCATCGGCTACGGACCGGTCGGCCGCACGGTGCATCGGGTCATCGAAGACGCCGGGATCTCCGCCACGATCATTGACATGAACATGGACACCGTCTCCTCCCTCAAGGCCCTCGGGAAGAGCGCTGTCTTCGGCGACGCTTCCAACGAACGCGTCCTCGAAGAGGCCGGGATCAAAAACGCCTCGCATCTCGTCGTGACCCTGCCGGACATGGCCCACCGCGCCGCCATCATCACCGCCGCCCGGAATATCAATGAAAACATCCTCATCGTGGTGCGGGCGCGCTACCTGCGCGAGCGGGCGGAACTGGAGCAGCACGGAGTGACCTCGGCTGTTTTTGAAGAAGCCGAGGCCGCCGTGGCGCTCGCCCGTCTTGTCCTCGCCGACACCGGCGTGCATCGCGAACTCGCCCGGACCAAACTGGAGGAGATCCGCTTTCAACTGGCCATCGAGACCTACCCCGACCTTCGGGAGATTCGGGTGCAGGATGTCATGGTCCCCTGGCCAAATGTGAAAACGCTCTCCACCGCGATGGATCTCGCCGCCACTCTCGAGGTGATGGCCGACGGATTGTTCAAGATGTATCCCGTATGCGACCCCGACCAGTTGCAACCGGTGGGGTATGTGGTGGGAGAGGATTTCACCAACTTTTCGGGCACGGGCTGGACTTCCCTGATCAAACCGATCCGCTCTTTCAAACCGGACGAAAAAGTGGGACTCGTCTTTGCCCGCATGTGCGAGTGGCACGACCCGATCTGCTACATCGGGGACTCCAGGGTGCCCTTCGGGATTCTCACACGGGGACACCTCCTCAGCCGCGTCGAAGGAGATTTCGCCAGGGCCAAAGTCAAACCCAAACCGGTGCGTCTCTCCGACTCCGTGATGCGGGGCGGCATCGTCATGTCCTTGCAAGCCACCACGCGGGAGGACGTCATCCGCGAACTGACCGCGGCGGTGTCACCGGCCCGCTTGCCCGAAGGACTCACCAGCGCCGCTCTCGCCGAACTGGTCCTCGCGCGGGAGGCGGAAATCTCCACCGACCTGGGCAACGGCATCGCCCTGCCTCACGCCCGTTGCGAGGGATTGTATGCTCCCCTGGTGGTGATCGGCTCTTCCCACGAAGGAGTCGATTACTCCGAAATGGAGCACGAAACGGTGCGCCTCTTTTTCCTCCTAGTGACCCCGCTGAGCCAGTCCGGGACCCACCTGTCCCTGTTGAGTCAAATCGCCAAACTCGTCAACGACCGCGAAAAGCGCGAAGCCCTGCTCTCCGCGCACACCCCGGTGGAAATTTTGGAAGTAATCGGGTGAAGCGGACGCCCGCACAAGCCCCATTTTTGGAGCCTGGCGTTCGATAGCGATAGCGAGGACGCTTTCCCTCAGAGCTGCGGGGCGGCGGCACCTCCGGAGGCTTCGATCTTCGACTGCTCGGTGTCGAGGACGGCGCGGCGGAGGTTGGTGCCGGTTTTTTTCGCCCACCAGAAGGTGATCGGTGCCGCCACGAAGAGAGTGGAGTAAATCCCCGCGATCAAACCGATGGTGAGAATCACCGCGAAACTGCGGAGCCCGGGGCCACCGAAGATCAGGAGCACGAGCACGGTGAACAGCGTCGTGGCACCGGTCAGGATGGTCCGACTGAGGGTTTTGTTGAGCGCGTAATTCATGATGTCTTGCACTTCGCCCCGCTTCGTGGCGAGTCCTTCGCGGACCCGGTCGAAGATCACGATGGTGTCGTTGACCGAGTAACCCACGATGGTGAGGAGGGCGCCCACGACGATGAGGGAGAGTTCCTGCCCCATCAGGGTGGCGATACCGAGGGCGACGATGACATCGTGGACGAGCGCC
>CAYLJC010000312.1:0-4444 GCA_964383345.1 uncultured Akkermansia sp.
GCGGTCCCAGCCACCTCGATCTTTTTGACCCCAAACCGCTCCTCAACAAGCTCGCCGGTCAGAGCCTGCCCGACAGCTTCGAACGCCCCGTCACCGCGATGGGAGAGGCGAACTCGCCTCTTCTCGAATCCAAACGCAAATGGGCGCAACACGGCGAAAGCGGCCTCTGGATCTCCGACTGGCTGCCGCAGCATTCCAAAATCGCCGACGAACTCTGCGTGATCCGCTCCTGCGTCTCGGACGGGATCAACCACGCCGGCGGCGTCTGCCAGATGAACACCGGTTCGGTCTTCGGCGGTCGTCCTTCGCTCGGGTCGTGGGTCTCTTACGGCATCGGCACGGAGAACAACAGCCTGCCCGGTTTTGTGGTCATCAAGGATTCCAATTCCATGGTCGTGAACGGCACCCGCGCCTGGGGCTCGGGTTTCATTCCGGCGGTGCATCAGGGGGTCCTTTTTGAGAACGGTCCGGAACCTATCAAAAACCTCAACAATCCCAAGGGGGTCAGCGACGAACGCCAGCGGGAGAAACTTGCCTTCCTCGAAGAGATCAATCGCCGTCACTACAGCTCCCGCTCCTCCAACACCGATCTCGAAGCGCGCATCCGCAGCTACGAACTGGCCTTCGCGATGCAGGCCGAGGCCCCCGAGGCGATCGATCTCGCGAGCGAACCCGAGCACATCAAAAAACTCTACGGCCTCGACAACAAAGAGACCGAAGTCTACGGACGCCAGTGCCTCATGGCCCGCCGCCTCATCGAGCGGGGGGTGCGTTTTGTCCAGCTCTACCACGGTGCCGGGAGCAAATGGGACAGCCATTCGCGGATGGAGGAAAACCACAGCCGTCTCTGCAACAATGTCGATGTCCCCATCGTCGGTCTCATTCTCGATCTCAAACAACGCGGGCTCCTCGACGACACCCTCGTGATCTGGGGCGGCGAATTCGGCCGCACCCCCATGAGCGAAAAAGGCGACGGACGCGATCACAATCCCACCGGCTTCACCATGTGGATGGCCGGCGGCGGGGTCAAAGGCGGCCAGACCATCGGGACCACCGACGAACTCGGCCTCTACGCCGTCGAAGACAAGATGCACGTCCACGACATTCACTCGACCACGATGGCCCTCCTCGGTCTCGACCACACCGAAGTCGTCTACATGCACAAGGGGCGTCCCGAGCGCGTCGATCTCAACGAAGGCCACGTCAACGAGAAATTGTTCGCCCGCTGAACCGCCGTGCGCGGGAGGACGCGGGTCGGGTCAATCCTTCGCCAAGGCATCCCTCGCCCAATCGAGGGCTTTCGCGTAGCTGCAGTTTTCCAGGAAATGGTTCAGCCGGGGCGGAATCCCGCCTCTGCGGCCCGCGTGAAAGGCCGTGATCGCCTCGGACGACTCCCGCAATAGTGCGAGGTGCCCGTCGGGATCGCGTTCCCGCAGTTCCCCGTCTCCGATGACCCGCAGTCGCTCTTCGAGCAACCCGACCAATTCCCTGAGCTCCGTCTTTTCCATCATCGCACACCCAACAGGGTTCCTTCGCGGAGTCAACCCTCTCGCTCTCATCTCTCGCTCGTCCGGTCACTCCCATCCATAAAACATCACCGCCGGGATTTCCTCTTCGACGAGAGGGCCGGACGGCATCTCCACCCGCATCAGGACGAGGTAGAGGCCCGTCCGGAGGGTGTTTTCAAAATGCAGGGCCACCGCCGTGGCACCCGCTTCACCGGCCGCCCGGGCCACTTCCTCGTTCGCGGTGTTGAAGATGTGCATGTGGAGAGTGCCTTTTTTCGGCAGCGCGGACGGTGCCACTCCGAAAAAAAGCCGGTAGGTGTTGCCTTTGAAAAACTGCAGCTTCATCGCGGTTCCCGCGCTCGTCGTGAGGCGGCCTTTCCAATAGTCCTGCCGCAGCGAGAAGCTTTCGTCGCCAAGAAAGGGGCTGGCGGCGGTGAGAGCTTCGTGCTCGGGGGCATCGGGCGGATACGGCGACGTCTCCGGCGACTGCGCCCGCCCCGCACCGACGCAGAGGAGGAACAGGGCGAGGAAGAAGCCAAGAAACGCAGGGGGAGAAAACATCATGACGATTCCCCAATGTCGGCCACTTCGGAAGATGGGCAACGGGGCGGATTCGTGTCTTTTGGGGTTTGCTCCGATGAGTTCTGCAAGGTGTTTGTGCAAAATGCAAAGGCCCTGCCGGGTTCCTTCGCTCCCAAGTCCCGTCTGGCGGCGGACGGGCGACGGAACGGATTCTGCGAAAAAGAGGGAAGGTATGAGCCCCCTGCATCCCATCAAATCCGTCCCCGCCGATCCTCCGGCCCGCTCCGGCCCGCTCCCCGATGAAGAGGACTACGCCGCCGAACTCGTCGATATCGGTCGCCGCACCGCCGACACCGAAACGCGCGACGCGGTCACCGCACGATATGTCGATGAGGCCAACGCCGCGGACGACACCGACGAGGCACTCGCCGACATCGCCCGAATCGAAGCGGAGGAGGAGGAGGACCGGATCGAGAACATCGGACCAGAGACGGAGGCCCTCCATAGCGATATCCCTCCGGAAGAATAAACCCAACCGATCCTCACCATGGAAGAAACACCTGCAACAAGGGAGCGACAGCTCTCCGAAGCGATTTCCCCACATCCGATCCAACTGAGTCGGCACGTCCGCCAACTCGCCCGCCGCCTGCGCGACAAAACCCGGGCCACCCCCTACGCCGCCGACAGTCTCGTCCTCGCGAACGAAATCGACGGTCTCTGCGACTACGTGGAGCAATTGCATGGCGACGTCAAAACGCTCCTGACACAGATCGACGCGACCGGGGATTCCACCGCAATTTCCGGCGGGGACGAGATTTCCTCCGAAGACAGAAAAGCCATGGAGATCCAGCGGGAAATCCACGAGCTGCACCCGACCGCGCTGGACACGATCAAGGCGCTCTTCATGTGGCGGGATTCGCCCGAGCAACGCCTCCGCGACGACAAGTGAGCGGAGCACGCCGCGAGGTTTTCACGCGAAAGCCCGACGTGATCAATGGAGGCATCGAGACGTTCGGCGCGATGCCGGGGAGGGAATGTTTCCCAATACCGGCCCCTTCCCATCGAGCCTCTTCCGGCTTTTTCTGAGGCTTGATGTGGCAATAGGGTGGAGGGAATTCGAAAACACTCTAATATTTGACTCGCCTCCGATGGTTGTCCTCTGGTAGAACAAATCATCCCGATTTCGCATCGCATCGCGCCCTCTCACACGTAAAAATGACCTCTCCCCCCCTATCACTTTCCGGACCGGCGGCACACAGCGGGCAGGTTCTTGGAATGGGTCGGGCGACCACCTTGCTCACCACCGCCCCGAGATCTCTTGTCATCAGCCTGATCGTTTTTCTGATCCTCCTCGTCGGATGGCTCGATTATGTCACCGGGTGGGAGCTGAGCCTCGTCATCCTTTACGCGCCTCCCATCATTCTCTCGGTGTGGCGCTTTGGCATCATCGCCGGGATTCTCAGCGCATCGCTCACCAGCATCGTCTGGCTTTTCGCCAACAACGCGGTCCATCCCTACGAAACGGACATCGGTTATCTCTGGGCGATGATCAGCCGGTTTTTTTATTTTGGCGTGGTTGTCTTTGCGGTCATCGAGGTGCGCAAAAAACAAGAGGCCACCGCCGCTCACATCAAAATGCTGGAGGAACAACGCCAGCTCGAACTCGACATCGTGAGGGTCAGCGAGCACGAACAACAACGCATCGGGCAGGATCTCCACGACGGGATTTGTCAGCAACTCGCCGCGATCGGTTGTGCCGCCCATGTCCTTGCGGAGGAACTGGAGAGCCGGGGCAATCCCGAAGCCAGCGACGCCGCCATGATCGAGAAGTCGTTGCAACAGGCCGTCCTCGAAGCGCGCAATCTCGCTCGTGGCATCTTCCCGGTGCATGTGGATCGCAGTGGCCTCGGTGCCGCCCTCGTCGATCTCGCCAGAGTCATGACCCGGCTCACCGGCATCGACGTGAAAGTGGAGGGCGACACCGAACTCTCGGTCGATTCGCCCGAAATTTCCATGCACCTCTACCGCATCGCACAGGAGGCCGTCGCCAACGCCCTGAAACACAGTGAAGCCACCGCGATCTCGATTTCCCTGCGCCACATCGAAGGTGACCTGGAACTGCGCATCGAGGACAACGGAATCGGATTGCCGGGAAAACCCTCCACCGGCAAGGGCATGGGCCTGCGCACGATGCGTTACCGGGCCCAGGCCATCGGCTCCACCCTCGAAACCGGCCCGCGAGATGGCGGGGGCACCTCCATCCGCTGCCGACTCAACCCGCAACAGCCCAAATCATGAAGACCACCCAGGAACCCGCCACCAAGAAAAAAACGCTGAAAGTTCTTCTCGTCGAAGATCATCCCATGTTTCGGGAACACCTCACCGAATTGATCAACCGCAACAATCTCGAGATG
>CAYLJC010000313.1:0-4399 GCA_964383345.1 uncultured Akkermansia sp.
CACTCCGGTGCCGGGCGCGGGATTCTTGCGCGCCTCGATCACCGAGATCGCCCCGGCAGGTTCGCTGGCGACAAAAACCGCCTCCACCCGCGGATCGGCGTGTGCGGCGGTCTCGGCGGACTTTTCGCCACAGGCGGAGAGCGCAAGGGCGATGACGGCGGAACTGAGGATCAGGCTCGGTTTCATGGTGTTCGTTTTGATGTGGGGTTGGTTTGGGTTCGAAGAAGAGATTCAGGCCGATCGCAGGGCCGTGGGCAGAGGGGTACGGAGACAGCGCAAGGCCGGAGGCAATGCGCCCAGCAGGCCTAACAAAACACCCGTTCCCAATCCCGCGCCGATCACCGGCAGGGGCAGGGCGAGATGGAAGGCTCCGATGGAAAAAGGGACGGTCACACCTTCGATCAGGAGGATGGCGAGAAAGGAGAGGAGGAACAGGGGAATCATCAGCCAGGGGCCACCCTCCATGAGGTAATCGAACATGGTCTGCGCGGTGGGCAGCTTGCTGGTGAGAGCGTCCGCGTCGGAAGCGGGTGCCGCAGTTCCCTCCTCCGCCATCAGGGGAAGGGAAAGGGCGGTGGTGAACAAGAGGAGAATCGCGAAGAAGAGGCGGTCTTTCATCCGGAATGGTGATTGTCGGAAACGGTTGGGAGCGGGCGGGCCGCTCGGAGTCGGGCTCCTGGAAGAAGATGGGCGAGGGAAGGGAAGGCGGCCCCGGGATCCGGCTGTCCGGGCGAGGCCCCGAAACCTTACCCTCACTCGCCGACCATGCAAACCCTCGGTCGGATCGGCGAGAGGGAAAATGAATCTTTTGGAAAACCAGTCATTCAAGTTTTCTAAGATATGGAAAATATGGAAATTTTTATAAACTCCTTGAATTAAGGCTGAATATGCGATAACTTTATTAAAATAATGGTTTTTATAATTCAAATGTGCCGCATGAACCTTTTTGCGGTGTTTTTTTGTGGTGCCGTCCCCCGATGAATCAGTTTGGAGCAGGTCCTTCCCAGCCGACATCTTCCGAAGCGCTCTTTCCGGGCTTTCCCACCCTCGATCTGAGTCGGCTCGTTTCCGTCGTCTGGAAGCGGCTCTGGTTGGCGCTGTTGGTGGCCGGTGTCTTTCTCGGTCTGGCGTTATGCTACGTCCTGACCGCGACGAAGATCTACCGGTCGTCGGCGGTCATTTACATTGATCCGCCGAATGAGGGGGCGGTGTTCGAGGGAATCAAAGGCGTGCGCCAGGCGAGTTGGGAGACTCTCGACGCGTTGAAGTCCATGGCCGACGGGATCCGCAACGGCACCGTCATCCTGCGTGTCGTCGACCGGCTCGGGCTTCGTCAGGACCCTCGTTTTCTTCCGGCCCGGGCCGGAGGGTATTCCGATGCCGAGGTTGTGGAGATCGTGAGCAAACAGGTCGAGACCGAGCTGCGGCGCGGCACCCGGCTGATCGATGTCTCGGTGGAGGATCGTTCCCCGGAGCGGGCTCGCGACATGACGGCGGCGTTTATCGACGAGTTTCAGGAGCTGATCCGCGAGCAGAATCGGGCTTCGGCGGAAAAAGCGCGGGCCACCCTCGAAGAGGAGTCCGTCCAGCAGCTCGAGCGCGTCAACGCCGCCGAGGAGAAACTCCAGGAATTCCGCCGTCGCCACGCCGACATCGCCCTCAGCGAAAAAAACGGCATCACCAATACCAAGCTGGAGGACCTCGACAAGCTCCTCAGCGCCGCGAGCAACGAGGTGCTGCTGAAACGCGCCGAGTTCGAGCAGTACCAGGGCATTCCCGCGGAGGAGATCGAGCGCGTCCTCGAGATCGGGGCGCACGGTGGGCAGGAGCACATCCAGAAAATCCTCCTCGCCCGCAACCAGAAGCGCGCCGAGTTCGTCCGCATCCAGGCCCAGTTCGAGCCGACCCACCCGACCTACCAGGCCTATCAGGGGGATCTCGCCGGTCTCGAAGAGCAGGTCGTGCTGGTCGCCCGCAGTATCGGCGAGTCGATCGAAAAGGGCTACCACCGCGCTGTGGAGCACGAAAAAACCCTCCGCGAGACGGTGCAGGAGCAGAAACTGAAGCTCATCGAGGTGGACGGGGTGATGAAGGAATTCCGCACCCTGCAGCGTGCGGTCGAGGCGGCGTCGTCGACCTACGAGCGGCTCCTCGATCGCATCAACGACACCGAAGTGACCGACGGGGTCGACGAGACGGTCGTGCGGACGTTTTCCGAACCGCTCGTCCCGGCCAAGCCGGTTTCGCCGAAAACGGCGATCACGGTCGCGGCGGCGGGCGTTTTCGGGACGCTTTTCGGATTCGCCCTTGTCATCGTGCTGGGGCTCCTGGACCGCTCCCTCCACACCCGCAAACAGGTCGAGACCACTCTGGGGCTGTCGGTTCTCGCGGAAATTCCCCGCGCCTTCGACCGCAACTGGGAGCTGGAGGACTCCCTTTTCGTGACCCGCGATCCCGGTTCTCTCGTGAGCGAGAGCTTCCGTTCGCTGCGCACCTCCCTCTCGGCTCACGCGCCCCGCAGCGTCATGATCACGAGTCCTTCGCCGGGCGAGGGCAAAAGTTTCTGCGCCGCCAATCTCGCGGTGCTCCAGGCGAACATGGGCTACCGCACCCTCCTCGTCGACGCTGATTTCTGCAAACCGCGCATGGCCGGGATTTTCGTGGATCCCCTCCACGGCAAGGCTCCCGACGGGGCGCTCACCAACCAGAACATGTGCCAGAAAACGGTCTTTACAAACCTCCACCTGCTCTCCTGCGGACGTTTCACCTCCAATACCGGCGAGCCGATGAGCAGTGAGATTTTTGCCAACATGCTGCACGAGGCCTACGCCTCCTTCGACTGCGTCATCATCGACACCAGTCCGATCAATGTGGTCAGCGACGGGCTCACCTACTCCCGCCATGCCGACGCCGTCGTCCTTGTCGTGAAAGCCGGCGAGACCCACGCGGATTCCGCCCGGCGGGCGATGCGGGAGCTCCAGCGGATGCGCGCCCCGCTCGTCGGGGCGGTCCTCAACGGGGTCCAGGGCACCAACCGGATGCAGGCCGCCTATGTCGAGGGCACCACGCGGGCGCTGCCCTCGGTCGCCGCTCCCGGATACGGCAGCCCGGTCGAGACCGGATGACCGCCCCGACAATCCCCACCCGACATCCCTCGCGGAGAAAATTCCGCCTTCACTGAAACCGACCTTTTTTTCATGAGCCAGATGCCTTTGAAACGCGACGACGCCGTGCTTCGACCTCGTCTGCAAACCGCCGAGACCTCCCGGGTGCGCTATCATCGCCTCGTCGCCGGGGCATTCGTGGTGGACGCGCTCGTCGTGGCCTGCGCGCTCCTTCTCGCCCAGTGGATTCGATTCGAGACGCCCCTGGCCGACATCGGCGTCCCGGCAGCGGACGATTTCCGGGCGGTGGATTATATCGGACATATCATTCTGGGGGTGGCCCTGATGATGGCCACACTGGTGAACTTCCGCTTCTACACGCGAGAGCATCTCCTTTCCTACACCAGCTCGCTGCGGATCCTTTTCAAATCCTCCCTCGTCTGGATCCTCTCCTATCTGGCCCTGACGCTGATCTTGAAATTCGATCCCCAGATCTCGCGGGTCTTCTGCGCCGTGGGGCTGCTCACGACGCTCCTCCTTTTGCCCGCGTGGAGGGGGATCCTCTGGCGGGTCATCAGTCGTGGGGAGAACGCCGCGAGTCTCCGTCAGCGCGCCCTGGTGGTGGGCTGGAGCAAAGATTTTTCCCGTGCCGTGACGACTTTCGAGGGGGTGCCGGACCGGCCTTTCGACATCGTCGGGGTGGTCTGCCCGCCGGAAGGGGAGTTCCAGGAATCCGTCCCCGCCCACCTGCCGGTGATGGGAACCTATGATTCGCTCGAGGCGCTCCTGCAACTCCGCGTCTGCCAGATGGTCATCGTGGCCGACGATGCCCTGAAATCGGGAACGCTGATGCACATCGCCGTCGTCTGCGAGAAATCCATGGTCGAGTTCAAGCTGGTGCCGACCTGTTTCCAGGTGCTGCTCAGCGGTCTCCACCTGGAGTCGGTCGGCGGCATCCCCATTCTCGGGATTTCGCGTCTGCCGCTGCACAACACCCTCAACCGCTATGTGAAACGTTTCGTCGACATCGTCGGTGGTATCGTCGGATTGCTCCTCGCCGCTCCGGTGATCGGCTTGTTCGCCATGCTCATTTACCGCGAGAGTCCCGGTCCGATTTTCTACCGCCAGCGTCGTCTCGGTGCGAGCGGCTCCACCTTTGACATGGTGAAACTGCGTTCCATGAAGCTGAACGCCGAAACGAGCGGGGTCGGCTGGACGGTCAAAGATGATCCGCGCTGTCTCCGCGTCGGCGCTTTCATGCGCCGCTGGAACATCGACGAAATCCCGCAGTTCTG
>CAYLJC010000314.1:0-4396 GCA_964383345.1 uncultured Akkermansia sp.
CCAAGTCGAAACTGCCCCAGGCTCCGGGCTCCTGATGGGAGTGATCGGGAGCGGGTATGCACGACAATTCCCCCTTTTCTCCCGCCCCGTTCCCGCCAGCGGTTTGAGGTTGCATCCGCTTCCCTTTTCCGGCAATTTGCGGACCTGCCCCCCCTCGAACCCATCCCGCTTCGCATCACCGGAAACGTCCATGAACACCCGCCCGCTGCTTTGTCTCGTCGCCGCATCTTTTCTTCTCCTCCCGCATGCCAACGCGCAGGAGTGGTCCCGCTTCCGCGGCGTGGACGGTGCGGGAATCGGCAAGATGACCGGTCTGCGCCACGAGATCAAAGAGAGCGACTATCTCTGGTCCGTCCCGCTCGACGGAGTCGGTCACTCCTCGCCGGTGCTCTGGGGGGAAAAACTCTTCCTCACCCTCGCCGACGCCGACGGGACGAACCGCCGCATCGAATGCTTTGACGCGACATCGGGAACCCGCCTCTGGGTCTGGGAGGCACCGCTGGAGACGCACAATCTGCACAAGTTCAACAATTTCGCCTCCTCCACGCCAACGGTTGACGGCGACCGGGTCTACGCCGCCTGGGGTTCAGGCAAACAGACCGAGGCGCTCGCGCTCGATCACGCGGGCAAACTCGTCTGGAAACGCGAATGGCCCGAGTTCACTTCGGATCACGGTTTCGCCTCCTCGCCGATTCTCTGCGACGGCGTCCTCATCGTGAACACCGACTCGGCCGAGCTGCGCAAAAGCCTCGTCCTGGGGCTCGATCCCGCCACCGGGACATCCCTCTGGGAACTGGAACGGGTCACCACCGGCGCGGAGGAAAAGCACCTCACCGCTTACAACACGCCGGTCTCCATGAAAGTGGACGGAAAGGAAATCGTGGTGGTGCTGCAAACCAACGACGGCTGGAAAGGCCTCGACCCGAAAACCGGCCGGGTCCTCTGGAGCTACGACGGCGAATACACCCAGCGCAGCGTCAGCTCCATCGCCTCGGGCCACGGAACCGTCTTTGCGACCTTCGGATCGGGAGGAAAGGGCCGTCAGGGCACCGCGCTGCGTCCCAAAGCGAACGGGGAGCCGGAAGTGGCTTATGCCCTCGGACTCAACGACGGACTCGGCTACGTGCCGACCCCGCTGTATTTTGAAGGACACCTCTACCTCTGGGGCGACGGCGGCATCCTCTCCTGTCTCGACGCCGAGACGGGCGCAAAGATCTACCGGGAGCGGGTCGGCGGAAACTACTTCGCCTCCCCTCTCGCGGTGGATGGCAAAATCCTCAACCTCAGTCGCGAGGGGGAACTCGTCATGGTCGAGGCGGGAGACACCTTCAAAATCCTCGGGCGCAGTGACCTCGGGAGCGGTTCGAGCTGCACTCCGGCGGTGGCCAATGGACGCCTTTACCTGCGCACCGAGAAGGCGCTGATCTGCGTCTCCGGATCGTGATCTCGTGATGGAAGTGCTCCGAACAAAGGCGGATTTGCTCGCCTCGCTGGTCGACCGGGAGGGCGTCCCCCGCGTGCTGGTTCCGACGATGGGCGCTCTCCATCGCGGACACACCAGTCTCTTCGACCGGGCTCGCGAGGAAGCGGGAAAAGACGGAGAGGTCATCGCGACCCTTTTTGTGAACCCGGTCCAGTTCGGCCCGCACGAGGACTTCGACGCTTATCCGCGTCCGCTTGAAACGGATCTCGAAACATGTCGCGCCTGCGGAGTCGACGTGGTCTTCGCCCCCTCCGTCGACGAAGTCTATGCCGCCGACCGATCCGTCGGTGTGACCGAGAACCGTCTCTCCACCACCCTCTGCGGAGCGAGCCGCCCGGGGCATTTCGACGGCGTTTGCACCGTTGTGGCGAAATTCTTCGCCTTGATCCGGCCCGATGCCGCGATCTTCGGGGAAAAGGACTACCAGCAGTTGGCAGTAATCCGGCGGCTCGCGCGAGACCTCGATTTCCCCGTGCGCATTCTCGCCGCCCCCACCGTGCGGGAGGACGACGGTCTCGCCCTGAGTTCGCGCAACCGCTATCTCGATTCCGCGCAACGCGCCGCCGCCCCCATCCTGGCCCGCTCCCTGCACGAAGTCGCCGCCGGAATCGCCTCGGGCACTCTCTCCGATCCAGCCGCCGCGCGCCAGGCCTTTCTCGATCACTTCGCCGCCGCCGCTCCGGCGCGCCTCGACTATTTTGCCATCGTCGATGCCGCAACCCTCGAACCACTCGCCGATTTCGCCGGAGGCGCTCCCCGGCTCCTCGCGGCCGCCTTTTTCGGCCAAACCCGCCTCATCGACAATGTCGGGCTGACCTCCGGTCCGCAAGGGGGGGACCCCGGGATCCATCGTAAAAAATAGCAGTGAAAACCTACGACTTTATTGTGGTCGGGAGCGGCATCTCCGGACTGAGCTTCGCCCTCCGGGCGGCGGAGCGGGGAAGCGTCGCGATCGTGACCAAACGCGACGCCGCGAGCACCAACACCTCGTGGGCGCAAGGCGGGATCGCCTGTGTCCAGGGCGAGAACGATTCCTTTGACCGCCACGTCGCCGATACCCTCGACGCCGGTGCCGGTCTCTGTCCCGAGCCGGTCGTGCGGCGCATCGTCAGCGAGGGACCCCGCGCCATTGAGGAGTTGATCGAATGGGGGGTGCATTTCGACGGCACCATTTCCGACAGCGGGGAGGAAGTCATCGAACTCGGTCGCGAGGGCGGCCACACCCGACGACGCATCCTCCACCACAAGGACACCACCGGGCGCGAGATCGAGAGCAAGCTCCTCGCCGCAGTGAAAGCCTCCCCGCGGATCGACCTCTTCGAGCACCATTTCGCGATCGATTTCATCACCACTTCCAAGCTCGCCCTCGACGCTCCGCATCGCTGCGTCGGGATCTACGTGCTCGACGAGAAAAGAGGCGAGGTCATCACCCTGCGCTCGGATCGCGTCCTCCTCTGCACCGGCGGGAGCGGGCGGGTCTACCTCTACACCACCAACCCCGATGTCGCCTCGGGCGATGGCGTCGCGATGGCCTGGAGAGCCGGCTGCGAGATCGCGAACATGGAGTTCGTCCAGTTCCACCCCACCTGCCTCTACCATCACGAACTGAAATCCTTCCTCATCACCGAGGCAATGCGCGGCGAGGGGGCCGAACTCATCGACAAACACGGTCACCGCTTCATGGAGGACTACGACCCGCGCGGTTCGCTCGCGTCGCGGGACATCGTCGCCCGGGCGATCGACCAGGAGATCAAGAAAACGGGCGGTCCCTGTGTTTTTCTCGACATCACCCACAAGCCCGCCGATTTCATCCGCTCGCGTTTTCCCAATATCTACGACACCTGTCTCAGTGTCGATATCGACATCACCAAGCAACCCATTCCCGTGGTCCCCGCCGCACACTACCAATGTGGCGGGGTCAAAACCGACATCCACGGCGCGACCACCCTGCCGGGACTCTGGGCCGTCGGCGAGGTCGCCTGCACCGGATTGCACGGTGCCAACCGCCTCGCCAGCAACTCCCTGCTCGAGGGCGTCGTCGTCTCGAAACTCGCCCTCGAGGATTGTCTGAAAAAACGGCCCGTGTCCGGCACGCAGGAGGAACTGAAGCTGCCCCGATGGGAATCCGGCGATGTCACCGACGTGGACGAGCTCGTGGTCATTTACCACAACTGGGACGAAATCCGTCGGCTCATGTGGGACTACGTCTCCATCGTGCGCACCGACAAACGCCTCCACCGCGCCGCCACCCGCCTGCGGAATCTGCGCCGCGAAGTGCAGGAGTTCTACTGGAATTTCCGCGTCACCGCCGAATTGCTCGAGTTGCGAAATCTCGTCGAGACCGCCTCCCTCATCGTCCGGTCCGCCGAACTCCGCAAGGAAAGCCGGGGACTCCATTACACCCTCGACCACCCCGAGCGCGACGACGCCAACTGGCAAATCGACACGGTGCTGCGCCGCGAGGACGTTCGGAGCCCGGCCGAATAGGTGGGAGCACCTCCGAGGTCCGAGATAGCCGAGAAAGTCGTACGAACCAACGGAAGACCCCGCGACATCGCGTCCTTGCCCCAGCGGACGCGAAACGTTATCCAGTGGGCATGACGATGCCCCGATTTGTGTTTTCCCTCTCGCTCCTCTTCCTCTTGTCCGCCGGGCTCACGCGGGGACAGGACCCGGTCGGGCCGATCTCGCTGAAAGGACTCGACGGCAAGTCCGTCGTCGTTCTGGAGGCCGGAGAGAAAAAAGCGGTGGTCCTCTTTTTTGTCTCCCCCTACTGCCCGACCTCCAACCGTTTCGGCCCGGAAATGAAGGCGATCGAGGGAGACTTCGGCGACGACTTCGTCTTCCGATATATTCACTCCGACTCCTCGGTGAAGGCGGCCGACAGACTCCAGCACGCCTCAATGATGGGAT
>CAYLJC010000315.1:0-4368 GCA_964383345.1 uncultured Akkermansia sp.
GTTCCGCCTTCGCCTCGGGACCTGCCGCCGCGCCGCCGCCGAGTGCGGCGATGGCCGCCTTCCGCAGGGCCGGACCCTTTCCGCTGAGCTTGATGGCGAGGAGAGCGACCACGAGCGCGATCGCACCCATCATCAGGATCCAGACAAAGTGAGTGAAAAAACTTCTCCCGCCACGTTTTCTCGCGGCTCTTCCGCCTCCTCCTTTCTTTGGTACGTCGAAAAAATCCCGCTTGTCGTTCATCGCTTGCCCGGTAGATGGTGATGGCCCAAATGACTCATAGACCAGAAGGAACGTCAATCAACTTGCGGTGCGAATCGCTGTCGGCGGACTCGCTCTCCCGCCACTATCCATGTCCTGATCGTGGTGATTTTTGCATTAGAAATCGAAAAAAAATCGCCTAAGCTCGCCGTTTCCGGGCCAAGAAGTCCCTGCCATCACCCTCACTTAGTTTCATGAACCGATTTACCCCCACCTGTCTCCTCCTCGGGCTTGCCGCGATTCTTCCCGCGTGCAACTCCAATTCTTCCACCGACAAGTTTTCCATGGGCGGAGTTCCCGCCTGGATCGCGGGCGGAGCGAAACTTGGGGAGGAACCCGAACCCTACAAGCCCGATCCGGCCATCATCCACCATGATGACGAATCCGGTCCCGTCAGCTTCGAACTCATCACCGACAAGCGCGAATACTCCGATCCGCCGGTGAAGAAAAAAACCTCAATCCGCACGTCCGACCCGATCGAGCGAGGCCGTGACCGTCGGATCAAACGCCTCTTCCGCTGAGCGGGCCCGCTGCGGGCGGCGACAACTCCCTTCTCCCGTGAACCGGCCGGACATGTCCTCTTACTCCGCGTTCCAAAGCCTCGTCCCGGTTCGCCCCGATGACATCGACATGAACCGGCATGTCCACAACTCGAAGTATTTCGACTATGTTCTCGCGGCGCGCTACGACCAGATGGAGCGCTGCTACGGGATGTCGATGGAGGCCTTTCTCGAACGCGGCCTCAGTTGGGTGGTGCGGGCGTCCTACATCGAACACAAACGCCCCCTCCACATCGGGGACACCGCTGTCGTCGAGACCCGCGTCGAGAAGATCCAAAGCCGCAGTGTCACCGTTGCCTTTCTCCTCACCAAGGAGGGCGATGGCAAAGCCGTGGCCAAGGGCTGGCTCGATTATGTCCTCGTCTCGCTGGAGGGCGGACGTCCCCGGATCATTCCCGACGATATCGTTGCAATCTATTCCATTTGAAAACCGACGAGTGATGACCCGCGAAGAAGCCATTGTCAAAATCGAAGAGGCCTGCAAAACCATTGCCCTCGAAATGATGAAAATCACTCCCGCCGCCCGCCACCTCGGGGACGAGGCGACCACCGGGGACATCGTGAAAGCGTCCTATCAGCTCACCATCGAACTCGAAGTGATCAAGAAAAAACTCATCCAGCTCAAAGGTCGCGACGATTCAACCTTGCTCTGACGAGCGTCCTCTCTTTACCCCGTCATGCTCTCCGCTATGAAAACTCCGTTACTCCCCATCGCGTTCGCCGCTCTCGCCATCCTGATGCCGCGCCCCGCCGCCCGTGCCGCCGAGCCCGTGGAAAAGCCGAATTTCATCATCATCTTTACCGACAATCTCGGCTACGGCGATATCGAACCCTTCGGTTCCACCCTTCACCGCACCCCGAACCTGAACCGCATGGCCGAGGAAGGGCGGCGTTTCACCCACTTTTGTGTCAGTGCCGGCGTCTGCACTCCTTCGCGGGCGAGCATCATGACCGGGTGCTACGCCCAGCGCGTCTCCCTGCACATGAACCCGCGCGATCATCACGTCCTGCGTCCCGTCTCCCCTTACGGTCTCCACCCCGACGAGATCACCATCGCCGAAGTGCTCAAAAAGCAAGGATATGCCACCGCCGCGATCGGAAAATGGCACCTCGGCGACCAGCCGCCTTTTTGGCCGACCCGCCAGGGATTTGACGAATATTTCGGCGTGCCCTACTCCGACGACATGACCGGACGCATCTGGGAAAGAGGAGACGGCTCCGAATGGCCTCCGCTTCCCCTCATGGAAAACGAGACGGTCATTGAGGCTCCGGTGGATCGCGACTACCTGACCCAACGCGAAACAAAACGGGCCATCGACTTCATCGAGCGGAATCGCGAGCGTCCCTTCTTCCTCTACCTGCCCCAGGCCATGCCCGGCAGCACCGCCGCGCCTTTTTCCAGCCCGGCTTTCCGAGGCAAAAGCAAAAACGGTCCCTGGGGCGACGCCATCGAAGAACTCGATTGGTCCACCGGACAGATCCTCGAAAAACTGCGCGAAACCGGTCTCGACAACGGCGCTCCGATCAAGGCAAACCGGGAGGATCTCAGCCGCGGATCGAACCGTCCGCTCTCGGGGACCGGTTACACCACCGCCGAGGGGGCCTTCCGCGTGCCCATGATCGCCTGGTGGCCCGGCACCGTCCCCGCCGCCACCACCTGCGAGGACCTGGCCGCGACGATGGATTTGCTCCCGACTTTTGCCCGACTCGCCGGAGGGGAAGCGCCCCAGGATCGCAAGATCGATGGCGAGGACATCCGCCCTCTTCTCCTCGGGAAAGCCGGGGCGAAAACCCCGCACGAGGCCTACTACTATTATTATCTCGATCAGCTTCAGGCGGTGCGTTCGGGGCCGTGGAAACTTTTCCTGCCACTCGACGAATGCCTGCGTCACCCCCATTTCAAGGCCGGAGAAAAAAACACTCCGCCCTTGCTTTTCAACGTGGTCGAAGACATCGCCACCGAAACCAACGTCGCCGACCAACATCCCGAAGTGGTCACCCGCCTCACCGCTCTCGCGGACAAAATGCGGGCCGACCTCGGGGATCGCGGCCAACCCGGTCCGGGTATCCGACCGAGAGGCCACGTCGAGAATCCGGTGCCGGTGACCCTGAAACCCTGATCGAGTGATGTGAGGCTCCGGGAGAACCGGTTTTCTCCGTCACTTTTCCTCATTCCTTCATCTGGACCACGACAAAGTGTTCCATGATGAGTCGTCCCGGAGCGGTGACACTGCCGAACGGGCCGATCCCGACGGGTTCCCGATAGCGTTTGAGATCCGTGGTGCGGCTCCCGCGCGATTCTCCATCCACAAAAACCTCGATCTTCCGCTCCCGCACGACCACCTCGATCAAATAGGACCTCCCCGGTTCGAGCAGGCCGCGATCCGGCACGCTCAGGATCCCCTGGGCGCCGCTGGGGTCCGTCAATCGCAGCAGGGTCGGGTTCCGGGTCCAGTTGAAAAGGATGAATTCGAGGTCCGTTTCCGCACCGTAATAGAAACGCAGATCCCCCGACTCGGACGCCACCAGGGTGCTGATGCGGAAAGGTGGGGCGATGGACATCGGGGAACGAATGTGCCCCCGTTGTTCGGGCGGGGCGGTCAGGGTCCAACTGCCGCCACTTTCCCTCGCTTCGCAACCCAGGGCGGTCTTGAAATCCGCCTGATCGAGGGACCAAAGGACCGTTTCGCCCGCCTGCAAACCCGGTAACCCCGGCGATTCGAGAGCCAGCCGCAGCGCCTCCACTCCCTCCCGAATCGTCTCCGAAAAATTCCGTGTCGCCTCCGCTCTCTCGATCTTTCCCGCGCGGGTGTAGTCCCGCTGCATCGCGTCGAGAGCGTTTGCGGAACGCTCCGCGAGGCCCTCCAATTTTTCCAGACATTCCCGCTCTCGTTCCTGGAGAGCGGATAGATAGATCTCCCGGAATTTGAGAATCGAGGCAAACTCGGTATCCGCCGGCATTTTGCTCTTGTCTTCGACCCAATCGATTTCCGCCATGACCGCCTGGACGTGGTCGAGAACCCCGGCGGCTTTCGCGGCCTCGAGTTCGTTCTTCAAACGCTCGACATACCCGGCCTTCAATTGTCGGATGGGTTGCAGGAACCCCTCCGCCACTTCCTCATACCGGCTGCGGAACCGGTCGAGCGGATCCGTCCCGGGGTCCGACGGCTCTTGTGCTGCGGTGAAAAAAACCAGAAAGCAGAAGAGAGCCGCCGCCGGGACCGGACTCATCCGGTGTCGGATCAGTGTCGCGGACGGGGGAACTCGAAATCGGAACATCACCCGATTGGAGGGAATTTTCCCGGTTTTGTCAATCCCCCGGTGGTCGATGTAACGGAGGTGACTCCGGTGTCGCCCGTGGAAGCACCTCCACCACGAGATGCGCTCCCGTCGCGTTCGCTCCGGCCACGACCTGGGGCACCCCGTGGAGGACATCGGTGGAGAGCCGGTGAATGTGTCCGGCGAAGATGCCGAGGAGATGGGGCGACGCGAAGACCTCGCGATGGAAATCCATCGTCACGGCGGAATGACGCTCCGGCCAGATCGGGC
>CAYLJC010000316.1:0-4367 GCA_964383345.1 uncultured Akkermansia sp.
CGGTCTTCGGAGGCACGTAGTCGGCGATGCCATCGCTCTCCCAACGCGGTCCGGGATCGAGACGGAGAGGGCGATAGACCTGGGCGGGTGCCTCGACTCCGGGGATCGCGGGGAAATCCGCGCGGAAGCTTTTCAGATCAACGAGGGTGCCGTCGTCGATCCGGGGATAACGGCTCGGGGGCGGCTCGCTTCCGTCCCGCAACCAGGCGTCGAGCGAGACGAGGAGGGCGCGGAGAACCGGGCCGCGGTGCTTGATCGGGTTGAGGAGGTGACGGGAGGAACCTTTCGCGGTGATGTCGTCGGCGCCGTCGAGATGCTGGCTCCCGGCGATGAGATAAATGCGTGTGTCAGGATCGAGTTCGAGATCCTTCTCGCCCGCGACGTCGGTGTGCAGGAGCGATGCCGCCCGCGACCAATATTCGGTCGAGGTCTGCACGAAGAAGGTCTTGGGCACACCCCCCTTTTCCCGAAGGCGGGCGAAGGAGTCCCCGGTTTTCCCGGTGACGGGATCGGTTTGTTCCATCGGCGCGAAGGGGAAGGCGTCGGTCGGCGAAAGATTGCCGGTACGATAGGTGCCGTAGACCGTGGCCATGCCGAAGCGGTGGTTGAAGAGGCCCTTCCCCCCGCCCGCGACAAGGACGAGAGCGCCGTCGAAAACGCGGCGTCCGGCGGGATCGAGGTTGAAACCCTCGTGGAGAAAATAGTGGATGAAACGCCCCGATTGGGAGACCCCGAAAATCACGGTGCGGTCGATATGTCCGAAGAGCGGATTGGCGGTTCCGTCAGGGGCTTCTTTTTCAAATCGCAGAAAGGAGACCGCGTCGCGCAACCCGGCGAGGCCGAGACCGGCGACGCGAGGGTCGCGAGCGGTGTAGACGAGATCGTAGATCCAGCCGGGTTCGAAGCCATCCTTCACATAGAGACTGGTGGCGTCGGGAACCGCTTTTCCATCCTCCCAGCGAGCGAAGGCCCAGTCGCCCGACGGCACTTCCTCGATCGGTGATTGGCGGTCAGGACGTTTTGTCAGGGTCGCGTTGGCGGTATCGAGCGAGACGGCGGGATAGGCGATGGAAGTGCCCCAGGGGCTTTGGAAAAACGCACGGCTTTTCACTTTTTCATCCACCGCGATCTCGACGTGATTCCGCCCGGTCACCGGCGATCCGTCGGGGTTGACCGCAACGGGGAGCCCCCCGAGAAGGCGTCCGATTCCATCGTCCTCGATTTCGCCGCTCCAGCCGGTCCAGAGGAGGCTGTATCCTTCGTTCATGAGAAATCCGTGACCGGCGTGTTCGGCGTCGCGCGGGGTGTTGCTGCGAACCCCTTCGTTGAAGGTCCAGAGGGCGAGTTTGTTGCCGCGGTTGTGGACATCGTAGAGGAGGGTTCCGTTGCCCTTCGCCGGATCGACCGGCTTCAGGAGGGTGAAGTCGGCCCAGTATTCGATTTGTCCTTTTTCATTGACCGGCGCGAGCCCCACATCGGTGATGCGGGCATTGGCGGGGTCCTTCGGATCGGCTTCAAAAAAGAGGCGTCCCTCGATGAGTTCATAACCGCCGCTGCGCCCGAAGGAGAGACCATCGGCGAAAGGAACCCGCTCCTTCACCTCGATGCGGACGAGACCGGCGGAAGCGAGCGTGGGAAGAAACAGGGCGAAGAGAAAAAGTCGTATCCTTGGCATGGGAACAGGGTTTCGCAAAATGACCCGCTTGGCAAGGGGCGAAGGGCCGTAGCGGGAGGAGACGCCTCACGCAAATGAGTCCGGGACAGCGCGTCGATTTCCCGTTTCAATCCATGCAATTGTTTTTATCCCGTCTCATCCCGTCATCCCGATGCCCACCCTCTTCCACGCTGTTTTTTTCCTCCTCCTCCTCTCGGCACCCTCTCTCCCCGCCGCAGAGACCTCCTTCACCCTCGATCTCCGGACCCGAAGTCACGGCGGGGTGGCGAAAACAACACAAGAATCCTGGCAGCCTTCGCGCACCGCGATCCTTGTCTGCGACATGTGGGACCTCCACACCTCCCCCAACGCGATGGTCCGCGAGGGCGAGATGGCCCCCCGCATGAACGAAGTTCTCGAAAAGGCGCGTGCCGCCGGAGCCCTCGTCATTCACGCTCCGAGCGGTTGCATGAAGGCCTACGAGGGCACTCCGGCGCGGGAACGCGCCCGCACCGCTCCGGCGGCGGCGCGGATTCCCCACCAAATCGGCGAATGGTGCAAGCTCCTCCCCGCCGAAGAGGGAGCGATCTATCCCCTCGACCAGAGCGACGGGAGCAACGACGACGATCCCCGGAAAAAAGCCGAATGGGCCGAACAACTCGCCGCCCGGGGCGTCAATCCGAAAGCCCCCTGGACACGGCAGATCGATGTCCTCCGGATCGATCCGGAAAAAGACGCGATCAGCGACTCCGGCGTCGAGATTTGGAATCTGCTGGAATCCCGCAATATCGACAATGTCATCCTCATGGGCGTGCATGTGAATATGTGCGTGTCAGGTCGTCCCTTCGGGCTGCGCCAGATGGCGAAAAACGGAAAAAATGTCGTCCTCATGCGCGACCTCACCGACGCGATCTACAATCCGAAGCGCTGGCCCTTCGTCAGTCACCAACGGGGCACCGAACTTTTCATCGAACATGTCGAAAAACACATCAGTCCCACGATCACCTCGGACCAGATCCTCGGCGACAAAAAACCCTTTGCTTTCAGCGACGCGACCGCCGGACCGAAGCGTCTCCGGATTCTTCTCATCGGCGACAGCACCACCGAAGCGAGCATCCCGAAAAAACTCGCTCCCGACGAACCGCAGTTCGAGGACCACGTCCGCATCCTCCTCGGGATCGAACCCGACCTGCCACCCGTCGATGTCTACAACGAAGGCCTCAGCGGCGAATACATCCGGCGACTCCTCGACAGCGGTCGCTATGACAAGGCCATCGCGACGAAACCGAAGGCCGACTATATTTTCATTCGCTACGGACTCAACGATGCGTCGAAGCGGGAGGACTTCGCCGAAAATTTCCCCAAAGATTTTCGCGAACTGCTCGGCCGCCTGCGCCACGACCATCCCGACGCCATCCTCATCGCGATGACCACGATCCCCTACTCGACGGTCAATAATCACGCCGAGATCAACGCCCTCATCACCCGCATCGCCGCCGAGGAAAAATTGCCCCTTTTCGACATCGCGCCGCGCTACCTCGCCGAACTGGAAAAAGGCCCCAACATGCTCAACTACCGCCGCTACGCCCTCTCGAAAGTGCCCGAAGCCCTCCGCCCCCTCGCCACGCCCTACGTACAACCCGGGGCCGATCCACAGATCGTGGTGCTCGACAACCGCCTCGACGCCTTTTTCGGCCATCTTCCCGGCTGGTACAACGACCGTCACCCCACCCTCGCCGGCTACAATGTGATCGCCAGCGAAACCGCGAAATACCTCGCTCCGATCATTCGAAAAGACCATGTGAAACCGCAGTGACATTGCACCGACCGCCCGGTCCCCTTCCCCATGACCGCTCCCCTCGCCAAACCCCGCATCGCCATCATCGGCCTCGGCTTCGGGGCCGAGTTCATCCCCATCTACCAACGCCATCCCCACGCCGAGATGGCGGGGATCTGTCAGCGGAACCCCGACTCGCTCCGGGAAATCGGCGACCGGTTCGGCATTGCGAAACGCTACACCGACTACGCCGACGTCCTCGCCGATCCCGACATCGACGCCGTCCACATCAACACTCCCATCCCCGATCACGCCGCCCACACCCTCGCCGCTCTTCGCGCCGGGAAACACGTCGCCTGCACCGTGCCCATGGCCACCTCAAGCGAGGACTGCCAGTCCATCGTCGATCTCTGTCGGGAAACCGGACTCCACTACATGATGATGGAGACCGTCGTCTACGCCCGCGAGTTTCTCTTCATGAAAGAACTCCACGACAAGGGTGAACTCGGCAAGCTGCAGTTTCTCAAAGCCAGTCATCAGCAGGACATGGACGGCTGGCCGGGCTACTGGCCGGGTCTGCCTCCGATGCATTACGCGACCCACTGCGTCGGCCCCGTCCTCGGACTCGCCCGCAACGAGGCCGAATACGTCAGTTGTTTCCCCAGCGGTACGATCCGCGAGGAGATGCACGGTTGCTACGGTTCCCCCTTCGCCGTCGAGACCACTCATATCAAATTCCACCGCAGCGACCTCAGCGCCCAGGTCTACCGCTCCCTCTTCGACGTGGCCCGCCAGTATCGCGAGAGCTTCGAAGTCTACGGAACCAAAAAATCGGTCGAGTGGCCTCTCGTCGAGCACGAACCTCTCGTCGTCCACACCGCCAAGAGACCCGAACCCGAAATCCCCGAGCGCGTTTCCTGCCCCGACTACGGACAC
>CAYLJC010000317.1:0-4355 GCA_964383345.1 uncultured Akkermansia sp.
GCCCCACCTTTGCGCTTGCCTGGCCGGATACAAAGGAGAAAAACATGTTCATTTTTATTTGAACTTGGAAATTTCAGGGGTAAGTACCGCTCGATTTGAGTCCCCGATGCTCTTGGAGACGAAAATGAAAAACAAAACTCCGCAAGGCGGTGCCGAATCTCCCTGGGAGAACCGCGGCACCACGGGCGGTAGCGTGTCCGGGGCGCTTTCCCCGCTTTTTCTCTCCGGGGAGCGCGAGGAACTGGAGAGCGAGGCGATCGAGTATTTTGTGTCCTTCGTCCAGATGTTCGGTCTGCAAAAGTCCATCGGCCAGATCTACGGGCTGCTTTTTGTCTCGGTCGATTCCCTTGCCATGGATGACATCGTCGCCCGCCTCGGGATCAGCAAAGGGAGTGTCAGCCAGGGCCTCACCGTGTTGAAAGGGCTCGGAGCAGTCACTTCCCACAGCGTCCCCGACGACCGCCGCGAGCATTTCCAGGCCGATCTCAACGTCTCCCGCATCGTCACCCACTTTTTCGAAGACCGTCTCCAGCCTCTCCTCGAGGGCGGGGAGGGACAGGTCCGGTCCATGTTGCGCCTCGCCCGCGAGGGCGGTCGGGCCTACGAATCGGCGGGAGTGGTGGCCCGCCTCGAGGCGCTCCAAAAATGGCAAAAACGGGGACGCGGCATCCTCCCCCTGATCACGAAATGGCTGCGTCGCTGATGCCATCATTTCCATGAGTGACTACTTCCAACACAACACCGCCGTGATCGACGACGGGGCCGAAATTGGCGCCGGAAGCAAAATCTGGCACTTCGCCCATATCTGCGACGGGGCGAAAATCGGCCGGGATTGCTCCTTCGGGCAAAACACCATGGTCGGGCCCGGCGTGATCGTCGGGAACAACGTCAAGGTGCAGAACAATGTCGCCATTTACACCGGAACCGAGGTCGAGGACGACGTTTTCCTGGGCCCCTCCTGCGTCCTCACCAACGTGACCAATCCCCGCTCCCAGATCGTGAGACGGGGGCTCTACGAGTCCACCCGGATTCGCCGGGGCGCCACCGTCGGGGCGAACGCCACCCTCGTTTGTGGCATCACCCTGGGTCGCTACGCCTTTGTTGCCGCCGGAGCGGTGGTTGTCCGGGACGTTCCCGACTACGGGTTTGTCCTCGGAGTTCCCGGCCGTCTTTCCGGATGGATGAGCCGACATGGACATCTCCTGGAATTCGACGAATCCGGGACCGCGACCTGCCCCGAATCCGGCTACCGCTACCGCCTCGACCAGGGTGTTGTGACCTGCCTCGACCTCGACGAAGAAGCCCCCCTGCCGCAAGAACTGTCCGTCGGCCGGGTCACCTACGACCAATACAAAACCCGCGCCTGAGCGCCAGCCTCCCCATTTCAGTTTTTCCTCATCTCTCCATTCATGGAATTCATCGACCTCAAAACCCAGCAGGACCGCCTTCGCGGTCAGATCGACCAGCGCATCGCCCAAGTGCTCGACCACGGACGCTACATCATGGGCCCCGAAATCGCCGAATTGGAAGAGCGGCTCTGCGACTACCTCGGGGTCAAACATTCCATCGGAGCGTCTTCGGGCACGGATACCCTCCTCATCGCCCTCATGGCCCTCGGCGTGAAAGCGGGGGACGAAGTCATCACCGTTCCCTACACCTGGATTTCCACGGCGGAGGTGATCGCCCTCATCGGAGCGAAGCCGGTTTTTATTGATGTCGATCCCGTCACCTGGAACATGGATCCCGCCCTCCTCGAGGCCGCCATCACCGAAAAAACCAAGGCCATCATGCCGGTGGGAATCTACGGGCAGACCGCCGACATGCGGACGATCAACGAGATCGCGGAGCGGCACGGCAGGATTCCGGTCATCGAAGACGCCGCGCAGAGTTTCGGGGCGACCCATCACGGGGTCAAATCCGGGGCGCTTTCGACCATCGGAAGCACCTCCTTTTTCCCTTCCAAACCGCTCGGCGGCTACGGCGACGGGGGTGCCCTCTTCACCGACGACGACGAACTGGCCGATCAGATGCGCTGGATCCGGGTCCACGGGCAGGAGAAAAAACACTATCACCCGCTCCTCGGGCTGAACGGCCGCCTCGACACCCTCCAGGCCGCCATCATCCTCCCGAAACTGGAGATTTTTCCCGAAGAAGTGGAGTTGCGCCAAACCGTCGGAGAGCGCTACAACGAAAGGCTCGCCGACATCCCCGGCGTCACCCTTCCCGTGGTTGCACCGGGCAACACCAGTGTCTACGCGCAATACACCCTCCTCTGCGACGATCGCGACGAGATCCAGGCGAGATTGCAAGGGAAGGGTGTCCCCTCGGTGCCCTACTATGCGGTGCCCCTGCATCTTCAGCCGGTCTTCGCCGATCTTGGCCATCAGCGGGGCGATTTCCCGGTCACCGAGAGCATCGCGGAGCGCTGTCTCAGTCTGCCCATGAGTCCCTATCTCACCGAGGCCGATCAGGACGAGGTGGCGGCCGCTTTGCGCGGTTGAGGGTGGATCGGGGGTTCGATTTCGATAGCGATTTCGATAGCGATTTCGATAGCGATTTCGATAGCGATTTCGAGAAAGGGGGGCTCCAAAGCCAAAGACGAACAGGAACCACAGCAAAAATTTATGGAAAAAGTGTGTATAGTAGGATTGGGCTACGTTGGTTTGCCCCTTGCCCGTCAATTTGTCAGGGGAGGGGCTGCGGTGCTGGGACTCGATGTGGATCGCTCGAAGATCGATGCTCTCACGCGCGGGGAATCGTTCATTCGTCATATCCCCGCGAGTGAGATCGCCGAGATGAACGCCACCGGACGTTTTGAGGCCACCGACGATTTTTCGCGGGTCGCGGAAGCGGATGCGGTCATCATTTGTGTGCCGACCCCCTTGTCCAAACAACGGGAGCCCGATCTCTCCTTTGTCCTTTCCACCGCCACCTCCATCGCCCCCCACCTCGCCAGGGGAACCGTGGTCTCGCTGGAATCCACCACCTATCCCGGCACCACCGACGGAGAGCTGCGGGCGGCCCTCGAAAAAGGCTCCGGCCTCGTCGCCGGCGAGGATTTCCACCTCGTCTATTCCCCCGAGCGCGAGGACCCCGGCAACGCCAAGTCGGTTGAGAAAATCCCCAAACTGCTCGGCGGTCTCACCGAAAAATGCCGCGACCGCGCTCTCGAGGTCTATTCCATCGCGATCGATTCCATCGTCCCGGTGGCCTCCTGCCGCGTCGCCGAAGCCGCCAAGCTCACCGAGAACATTTTCCGCTCGGTCAACATCGCCATGGTCAACGAACTGAAGGTCATCTACGACCGCATGGGGATCAATATCTGGGATGTCGTTGACGCGGCCGCAACCAAACCCTTCGGCTTCATGCCCTTCTACCCCGGTCCCGGATTGGGCGGCCACTGCATCCCCATCGATCCCTTTTACCTCACCTGGAAGGCGCGGGAGTTCGGCAAACACACCCGCTTCATCGAATTGGCCGGGGAAATCAACAACGGCATGCCCGCCTACGTGGTTTTCAAGGTCGCCGAGGCCCTCAACGCCTCCGCCAAAGCGGTGCGGGGCAGCAAGATCCTCGTCGTCGGACTGGCCTACAAGGCCGCCGTGGACGACATGCGGGAATCGCCCTCCTTCACCCTGATGGACCACCTCACTGCCCAGGGCGCCGAGGTCCACTACTACGATCCCTACATTCCCGAGATCGGACCTACCCGCGAGCACGCCCACTGGACCGGAACCAAGTCGGTCGCCTGGACCAAAGAAGCCCTCGCCAACTTCGACGCGGCGCTGATCGCCACGGACCACCCCGACACCGATTACCAACTGCTCGTCGATACGGTTGACACCGTGATCGACACACGGAACGCGCTCGCCAAGGCGGGTGTCGCGGCAAAAAATCCCTGGATGGCATAAGTGACGAGAGAAGTGGAGCATGAGTGACGAGAGGATGAAAACAGGAGTGATCGGAGCCGGTGCCTGGGGCATCAACCACGTCAGGACTCTCCACGAGATGGGGCGCCTCGGCCTTGTCGTCGAAATGAGCTCGGTGCTCCGCGCCGTCGTCGCCGAGCAATTCCCCGACATCCCCCTGCTGGACTCGCTGGAGGCGCTTTGGGCGAGGCCGGACCTGTCCGCCGAGGTCGCCGCCTTTGTCGTGGCCACCCCCGCCCAGACCCACGCCGACATCGCCGAGGAGCTCTTCGCCCACGGCAAACACGTCCTGGTCGAGAAGCCCATGGCCCTGGCCACGAGCGACGCCCGCCGCATCACCGCCGCCGCGGAGACCGCCGGGAAAACGCTCCTGGTCGGACACCTCCTCCTCTTCCAACCGGCCATCCAGTTCATCAAGGGCTACCT
>CAYLJC010000318.1:0-4339 GCA_964383345.1 uncultured Akkermansia sp.
TCGTCTTCTGTCTCGTCTCCGTCGCCCATTCGCGAAGGATGCGGGGGTTCCCGAAAAAGGTCAAGGCGGAAAGGAGGCGGCATGAAAGACGACTCCCTAAATCCCTCGCCAGTGCGCGACGATGGCGCGGCCGGCGTCGAGAATCTCGAAGTGAGGCTCATTGGGCCATCGGGCCTGTGCAGGAGTCTGGCACTTTGCAACGAGACCCTTTCCGACGAGCCGCCCCAGAATGGCCCGCACGTCGGGGACCGGGAGGTCGATGGCGCGGGAGATGAAGGGGGCGGCGGTTACGGTCTTCCCATAGAGATGCGTCAGAGTCTTCTTTTCCCACTCTTTTGGGTCATCAAGGAAATCGCGGTCGCGGTGACACTCGTCAAGCTGACGCTGAAGCTCCGCCGCCTCCGCCGCGAGGTCCGCGCGCTTCGCCTCGCACTCGCGCAGGAGAATGGAAAGATGGCTGCGATCGGCCTCAAGCTCGTCGATCTTCGCCAACAGGCTATCGATTCTGGCGTCCTTGATTTTGCCAGATCCAATGTCCGCGAGAATGCTTCGGATGTCGTCGATCATGGCGGCAATGGTCCCGGAACCGTCCGGAGCAGTCAAGACGGAAAGGGGGACGCATGAGTGAGAGAGCCCCAAAACCAACCGAAGCCGCCACGAGAGTACGGGCGGTCCGCACGGACCTCGCGAACACGCTGGAGGATGTCGGCGCGACGATGACTCTGCTCCGGGAGGCGGCGGACTTCGCAGCGGGCGGGAATCTCTGTATGGCCCGCAGCGCGGGTGCCGACGCCCTGGATCTGATCTGCTCACTCGAGGTGAAGCACTCGGATCTCGCCGCGCGTCTGGCGATGTGGTGCGAGTGGACGGAAGGGGGGGCGGCATGAGCGAGCGAACTCTGGACATCTGCCTGCTGATCGCCGCACTGATCGCCGCCATCGCGGGCTACCAGCTGATGCTGATCGCGCTGGAAGGAGGTCTGCGATGAGGGCCTATCATGTCACCATCGCGATCCTCCAGCGCACGCAGCGCCTCACGATCCGGGCGGATTTTTTTGGCCTGAGCGAAGAGGATTTCGTCTTCTGGATCGACGCGGACGCCGTCGCCTGGGTGCCCGCCGACATCGTGGTGTCGATCGTGCCGCCGAAAAATTTCCGGATCCCCGACGGGGGAGGGGAGGAGAAGGGGGGGCCGAACAGGCTGCGAGATAAGTCTCCCCCCGGTGGCTTCGTAGCCTTCTGGGCCACCGCCTCCCCACATTTTCGAGACGATGAGAAACTAACGAATCCAAAAGAACCATGAAAATCAATACCGAACATATCCCGCCGACGCTGGCGGGCTCTACCATCCGGGCGCTCTGCCACCTCTACGAGGTGGAGGCGGCCCGGCCGACGGACCTGGCCGCCGCGACGGGGATCACGACGGCGGCGGTCACGGGGATGATCGACCGGGCGGAGGCGCAGGGTCTGCTGCGGCGCAAGGCGTCGCTGACGGATCGACGTAGCTACGAGGTCGTGCTGACGCGGCGGGGCCGCGAGATGGTGGCGCGAATGATAGGGCCGATGGACCCCGCGCTGGCGGTGGCGCTGGACTGCCCCTACCGGGAGGAGGTGGCGGCATGAGCCAGTCCAACCCTCTCGCCCGCATCGTGGTGGTCGATATCGAGACGAGCGGTCTCGATCCGTATAAATGCAGCGTGCTCCAAATCGGCGCGGTCTGGCTGGGGGCCGCGCCGTTAAACTGCGAGGATGTATTTTTCGCCGACGCCCGCCACGAGTGGTGGCACGAGTGGGAGGCCGGCGCGGCGAAGGTTCATGGGCTGAGCCGCGCAGAGGCGAGCGATATCCATCGTCCCTCGGAGGCGGTCGCCCTTGAGGATCTGCTGGACTGGCTGGAGTTCCTGCCGGTGCCGGGTCGGCTGATCCTGGCCGGAATGAACCCGGCGTTCGATTTGTCCTTCCTGCGCCGGGCGGCGCGGGACAGCGACCAGACGCCCCGCCTCGAGGGGCTCCTGAGCCACCGCACGCTGGACATGCATACCCTGGCGCTCGCGAAATGCGTAGCCGAAGGAGAAGATCCCGACGGGCTCCACACCGACGCCATCTACGAGATGCTTGGGATGAAGCGTGAACCCAGGCCGCACGAGGCCCTGACGGGCGCGAGGATGGAGGGGCAGGCGATCCGTCGTCTGCTGAGCCGGGAAACGAAATGAGAACCGAGCAACCAAACGAACTGGAATCGCTGGCGGGGGAACTGCCGCCGGAGATGATCCTCCTCGCGGCGATGCTGCGCGACCAGATCGAGACGCTGGCGCTGCTGTGGTCGATTGGGTGGTGGGAGGAGACGCCGGCGGAGCTGCGTCCGGCGCGTAACGGTGGGGACGTGGGTCGGTATGCGGTGGAAGAGCGGCACCTCTGGGGGGCGGCGACGGATGCTCTGATCGGGGCGCTGGAGCGATACACGCCGATCCGGATTGACCGGGGTCGGATCGTCGCGCTGGCCCGCCAGCGGGGGGAGCGGCTGCGGAGCCAGCGGGTGCTCGGGAAAAATCAAACGCCCGGCAGGGCAGGGATGGCGCTGCCGAAATCTGATGTCGCGGCAATGCGGAAGGTGATGCGTCAGCTGACGCGGGATCGTATCGCGGATTTCGAGGTGCCGCTGGCGACGCTTACGGAGATGTGCCGGGAGTCGGGGGTGTGCCCCGCGCTGCCGCCGCTGGCGACGCCGGGGATGGAGCCGGTGTGGCGGGAGGCGCTGGAGCATCTGGCAACCCGGCCGGATGTGCGCAAGCCGCGCTACTTCGTCGCCCACCGGCGGAGGTGGAGACTGCGACCCTCGGGGGGCAGGTATTATGCGATAGAACGAATCCAGCGATGAGAGATATGAGCAACCTATTGAAGATCCAAGTCGCCCCGCTCGGCTCGCTGACTCAGCGCGAGGCGGCGGAATATGTCGGAGGTCTCGCGCCGCTGAAAGTCCTCGAGGACAAATGGGGACTGGTCGCCTGGGACAAAAACCCGACGAACAAACGCTACCGCATCTCCGCTATCGAAGAGGCGATGAAACGAGCCGAACGAGCCGCCGATCAATCCACCGCCGCTGAATGAGATCCGCCCCGTTGATAGCCGATATAATGCTGCTCGACGGTGCTGAGCCGGTCGCCGAGTTCGCCCGCGATCACGGAGAGCGGGGTCCCGGCGAGGGCGTGGAGGGTCGCCCAAGTGTGCCGCATGGTGTGGAAGCCAACCCAGTCGAGACCCTGGGCGGCGCAGTGGGCCTCGAAGGGAGCGCGGGCGTCGTAGCGGTAGCGGTTGGCCTTTTTCCCCCGTGTTTTCTGCTTCCGGCCGGGCTTTTTGTCCGGACGCAGGAGAAAATCGCTGTCGATGAGGGCGCGCTGCGGGCGGGTGAGTTTCGCGCCATCGCCCTGTCTGTCGCGTCGCGAGGGCTGCGGCCAAGGGATGGCCAGATAATCGGAGAGGAAAGCGTGGAGCCTGGGGGAAAGCCGGATGGTGCGGACTCCTCGGCGGCTCTTGGGTGCCCAGTCGCGCTCGATCTTGACTCGCAGCACCCCGGCGTCGAGGTCGATCCAGTCGCGCCGGGCGGCATCGATCTCGCTGCGGCGCAGGCCGGCGAAAAATCCGAGCCAGAGGATGAGGGCGAGATCGGGTCGATCTGCGGGCACGGTCGCTATGAGTCGATCTCTCTCATGCCGCTGGCAATAGCGTTCGGATCGGGTCGGGAGATCGCGGGGCAGGGAGATACCGCTGACAGGGTTCGCCTTGGTCAACCGCTCGGTCACGGCCCAGTTGAAGAAGGCCTTGAGCCGAGCGAGGTAGGTCGCGATCGTCGCGAGACTAAGCCCGTCGGCGAGCCATTTCCGATGCAGTTTTTTGATGTCATCCGGGGTGTAGGTCGAGACATCGCGATTCCCCAGGATGTCAGTGGCGACCCGCAGGATCCGAGCGGTCTGGTCGGAGGATGCGGTGCGATGAGCTTTTTCGCGGCGTTTTTCGTCGAGAAATCGCGCTCCCTCCATGCGGAGAGTGCCTCGCCGGAAAGTTTCCGCCGCCGTCTCGCGCGCTTGATAATAGGCCTCGACCGCCTCGGCGGGGTCTTTTGTGCGCAAATTTATCGGCTTCGGCCGCACTCCTTTGACTTGCGGCGGGCGATAATAATAGATGCCGGAATGGGGCATTCGGCAAAGTCCGGGGAGTTTCATGCCGGATCTGTTACCAGATTTTGTTGCCACAAAGCAACTTCGAATTCCCCAATCCTTGATAAATCAAGGGTTGCAGCCCGACCCCTCTCAGGCGGTATTTCGCCCGTCTCCGGGAAACCG
>CAYLJC010000319.1:0-1911 GCA_964383345.1 uncultured Akkermansia sp.
TATGCCCATATCGGCCACGGCGGCAACGGCAGCGGCCCCAACTACGCCGCCTCCGGCAGCATCGAGCTGAACACCGACGGACTCCTCCGCATGAATTCCGGCTACGGTGCCGAGGCCTACACCCTCGTGGGTCACGGCGGCTACACCAGTACCGCCGCAGGCACCACCGCGAACTACGGTCTCGCGGGCGAGATCATCGCCGTCACCGCCCGCGCCGTTGAGATGAGGGCCGGAGCGGACCTCAGCGCCTTCTCCCAGATCGGACACGGCGGTTACCGCATCACCGGGACCAAAACGGCCGATATTTCCGTGGACACCGTCGACGGCATGGCCCTCCACGCCGGGAGCGGCGCGGGCGAGGCCGCCTACGCCCAGATCGGGCACGGCGGCTACCAATCCGGAGGCACCCTCTCCGGAGACATTTCCACCCTCGCCTCCTCCGCCACTTCGACGGTGATCCTGCAGGCCGGTGAGGGCCAACACCAATACGCCCAGATCGGGCACGGCGGCACTTCTGCCGGAGGCTCGCGTTCCGGGGACATCGAAGTGGCGGCTCTCGCCGGAATCGAACTTCACGGCGGAACCGGAAACGAAACCACCGCTCGCATCGGCCACGGGGGAACCGGAGCCAGTGGCGGTGCCGACGGTGCCGTGCGGGTCACCTCCGCGGCCCATCTCCTCCTTGCGAGCGGAGACGGAAACGGCGGTTCCGCCCAGATCGGGCACGGGGGGCGTCTCAGCAGCGGCGTCACCTCCGGAATCATCGAAGTGGCGGCCGTGCAGGACATCGACCTCCTCGGCGGGAACGGTCTCTTTTCCAGCACCCAGATCGGGCACGGCGGCTTCGGCTTCGGCGGCAGCGTGACCGACCAGTCCATCGCCGTGGCCACCGCCGGTGCATTGACGCTCCTCGGAGGGGCCGCCAACGTCCAGATCGGGCACGGCGGTCTCAATGCACAGAGCTTCCAACTCAGCGGCGATATCGAGGTTGCGACCGTAGGCGATATCGGGATCACCGGAGGCACGGGAGCCTTTGCCTATTCACAAATCGGGAACCTCGGGATGTCCTCCGGCTCTCTGCTGGGCGGAGACATTTCCGTCCGCTCGGACGGCAATATCGACCTCGCGGCGACCCATGGGACAAATGCCGCCTACGCCAAAATCGGACACGGCCACGACTTTCCGGTTTCCCTCGCCGCACTCGCCCCGGTCGCCGGGATCACCGGGAACATCGAAGTCGGAGCGGCCGCCAACATTTCCCTGACGGATGCGATGATCGGACACCTCAATGCCGCGAGCCAGGCCACGGTGAGTGCCGGGGTAACCCAAATCGGCGTCAGCCTGGCCGACCCCGCCGATCCGTCCGGAGGAAACCTCCTCGCCGACGCACAAAGTGAATTCCACGGTGCCGACGAACTCCGCTTTTACCTGCCGCAACGGAGCAACAACCAAATCGCCGCCGGCACATCGCTCAACGGAGCGACCTTCCCGGGGGCCGCTCCGGATCCCTTCGACCACCAGCGCGACGACGAATATACGCGAAACATCCTCGGTGACGTCCCGCAGACCCCCAACCAACACGACAACCTCTTCGGAACGGGTCCGGCCCCGGGCAACGCGGACGGCTACGCCTTCTACTACGACACCATCACCCTCGTCGCGGGTGCGGGGCTCCCCCCTGAAATGGAAACCCCGGGCGGTGGGGACACCACCTCGCCCCCTTCCATTCTCCTTCCCGACGACACCAATCCCCTCTTCCGCTGGCTGGGTCTCTTCCCCGACGACCGCGCTTTCGACGACACGGCGATAATTCGCCTCGGTGTCGGCGTCATGCTCGGACTGGCTGCTGTGGGCGCCGCAGGAGCAGCCCTGGCTGCGCAGCGGCCGGTCGGCGTCGAAGGGATCGTCAAA
>CAYLJC010000319.1:1921-4329 GCA_964383345.1 uncultured Akkermansia sp.
CGACTGGCTCAGGGACAGGGAAAAGGAATTCTCCGGGTTTGGTGCCTTCCGCATCCTCTACGAGAACTTCGAACAGTACAACCAAATCGGGCGGAGCACCTTCCGCTTCGACGGCTTCCCGTCCGGCGACGAACCCTGATCCCCCGGCTCCCTCCGCCCACCAATGCGGGTCGGATCGGCGACAGCCTCTCGATGAGTCCCTCCAACCGCCCCCGCGCGGTTGGTTGCGCAAGCCCGCCCCATCAACACGTCTTTCCGCCCCAAAACGCCGGTTTTTCAACTTGATCTCCGGGGAGGGTTCTCCGTATGCTCCGCCATGATTGCCCGTACCGCTTGCCTCGCCGTGTTGCTCTCCGTCTTCACCGCCGCCCACTCCACCGACTTCCGCAGCATCCCCACGGAGCCGACCGAGGGCGACCGCATGCTGGACGATTATTTCGAGCGCGAAACCCGCCGCCTCACGGCGAAAAACGCCGCATTCATCGAAAACACGACCGACTGGCCCGCCGCACAGACGAATCTGCGGCGCCAGCTTTTTGAAATGCTCGGCCTGCAACCGCTCCCGCAGCGTTCCGACCTCAAGGCGGAGATCACCGGCTCGGTGGAACGCGACGGGGTCATCGTCGAGGCTATCACTTTCCAATCCCGGCCGGGCCTCTACGTCACCGCCAACTTTTATCGCCCCGCCAAACAGGACGGTCCCCTTCCCACGATCCTCTATGTCTGCGGACACGGTCGTGTCAAGATCGACGGTGTCAGCTACGGGAACAAGGCCACCTACCAGCACCACGGCACCTGGTTCGCGAAAAACGGCTACACCTGCCTCACGATCGACACCCTCCAACTCGGCGAGATCGAGGGCACTCATCACGGGACCCATCAGCTCGGGCGGTGGTGGTGGAATGCGCGCGGCTACACTCCGGCGGGAGTCGAAGCGTGGAACTCGATCCGCGCACTCGACTATCTCGAAACCCGGCCCGAAGTCGACAAGGAGAAATTCGGGGTCACGGGTCGGTCCGGAGGCGGGGCCTACACCCTCTGGATCGCGGCTCTCGACGAACGGATCAAAGTCGCCGCTCCCGTCGCCGGGATCACCTCGATGAAGAATCACGTCGTCGACGGCTGCATCGAAGGACATTGCGACTGCATGTTCATGGTCAACACCTACCGCTGGGATTTCCCCCTGGTTACCGCATTGATCGCCCCGCGTCCGCTCCTGATCCTGAACACCGACAAGGACAGAATTTTTCCCGTCGACGGGGTCGTCGATGTCTATCAGAAAACCCGCAAGATTTACGAAGCGATGGATTCGCTCAAAAACATCGGTCTGGCCTTTTACGAAGGGCCTCACAAAGATACCCAACCGCTCCGCGTTCCCGCCTTTCACTGGTTTGACCGGCACTTCAAGGGCATCGACATCGGCGACGAGATCGCCGACACCCGCGCCCCCAAGATTTTCGAACCCGCCGAGCTCAAGGTTTTCGGAACCCTCCCCGAAGACGAGAGAAACTCCGGAATCGACGAGGAATTCACCGAACGGGTTCCCGAAGCATTCCCCCTCCCGGAATCCGCAGAGGACTGGCAGGCCGAAAAAGCCCTCATCCTGAACCGGCTTAAGACCCGCAGCTTCCGCGGCTGGCCGGCGGCGGGGGAAGATCTCCGTGTCACGCTCGATTTCCGCGAAGAAAACGACGGCATGATCCTGAGCCGCTGGAGCTTCGACAGCCAGACCGGAGTGCGACTCCCCCTCTATCTTGTCCAGCCCGCCGCCGCGACCCTCGCCGATCTCGATCTCCTCGTGTTGAATGCCCTCGACGAAGAGGACTGGACCGGATTTCTCAAGATTTTCGGGACTGGGTTCTCCGCCGCCTTTCCCGACACGCCCCTGCCGGAACACGACGCCGCAGCCTACGAAGCCGAGAAAAAGCTCCACGCCTCGCAGAAGTGGGGCATGCTTTATCTGCCCGTGCGCGGGATCGGACCGACCGCCTGGACCACGGATGAAAAGGAACGTATCCACATTCGCCGCCGCTTTGCGCTGCTCGGTCAAACGCTCGATGCGATGCGGATCTGGGACATTCGCAGAGGCATTCAGGCCCTGCGCACCCTCGAAGGGGCCGGGGAACCCGAACTGTGGCTCCAGGCATCGAAGGTGATGGCGGGCAACGCGCTCCACGCCTCGCTTTTTGAGAAAGACATCAAGCGCCTCGACCTGCACGACCTGCCCCGGAGTCACCGCGAAGGCCCCGTGCTGCTCAACGTGCTGCGCTTCACCGATCTCCCGCAGATCGCCGCGATCGCCGGGGAAAAAAGCCAGCTTCGCCTCTACGATGAGGACACCGCGCCGTGGAGCTATCTGAGCGATTTCGCCAAAAAGATGGATTGGCCCGAAAAGCAACTCCAAATCC
>CAYLJC010000320.1:0-4313 GCA_964383345.1 uncultured Akkermansia sp.
AGCACGCCGCCAAGATCCGCAGCGGTGAGTTGATGGCCAAGGACATCGCGGAAGAAGATCGCGATTATTTCCTCGAGCGGAAATACCCCTCCTTCGGGAACCTCGCCCCTCGCGACATCTCCTCCCGCTCCGCCAAAGAGGCCTGCGATGATGGTCGCGGCGTGGCGAAAACCGGGCTCGGGGTCTTCCTCGATTTCAGCGATGCCATCAAGCGTCTCGGCCGCGACAAGGTCGAGGAGCGCTACGGCAACCTCTTCCAGATGTATGAGAAGATCGCCGGAGAGGATCCCTACGAGACCCCGATGAAGATCTATCCCGCCGTCCACTACACCATGGGCGGTCTCTGGGTCGATTACAATCTGATGTCCAACGTGCCCGGCCTCCACGTCCTTGGCGAGGCCAACTTCTCGGACCACGGGGCGAACCGCCTCGGGGCCAGCGCCCTCATGCAGGGGCTGGCCGACGGGTATTTTGTCATTCCCGCGACCTTGCCGACCTATCTCGCCGGGCAGAAAGCCGGAGCGGTGACCACCGACGCACCCGAGTTCAAACAAGTCGAAAACGAGGTGAAAGAACGCCTCGAAAAACTGATGACCATCAAGGGGCAACGCTCCGTCGATAGTTTTCACCGCGAACTCGGCACGCTCCTGTGGGACAAATGCGGTATGGCCCGCACCCGGGAGAGTTTGCAGGAGGCCCTCGCCGAAATCCCGAAAATCCGCGAGGAATTCTGGAAAAATCTCAAGGTGCCGGGAGCCGCCGACGGCCTCAACATGGAACTCGAAAAAGCCTGGCGCGTCGCCGATTTCCTCGACTTCGCCGAGATCATGTGCCACGACGCCCTCGCCCGCGAAGAAAGCTGCGGCGGTCACTTCCGCGAGGAATATCAGTTCACCACCGACGACGAGGACGTGAAAAACGGATTCACCAACCCCGGCGAGGCGAAACGACGCGACGAGGAGTTTTGCTACGTCGCCGCATGGGAGTACAAAGGAGTCGGGGAGAAGCCCGTCTTGCACAAGGAACCCCTCGAATACGAAGCCGTCCATCTGAGCGTCCGCAGCTACAAGTGAGCCCCGTTCACAACCCTATCCGACCCCCTTTTTTTCCAGAACCGTCATGAACCTGACTCTCAAAGTGTGGCGCCAGAGCAGTCCGAACGCCACCGGACGCATCGAGACTTACGAGGCCAAGGACATTCCCTCCGAAGCTTCTTTCCTGGAGATGCTCGATATCGTCAACGAAGGCATCGTCGAGGACGGCGGAGAGCCCATCCACTTCGATCACGATTGCCGCGAAGGCATCTGCGGGGCCTGTTCGCTCGCGATCAACGGAGTGCCTCACAGCATCGAAAGCGGCATCACGACCTGCCAGGTTCACATGCGCAAGTTCCGCGAAGGTGACACCATCTGGATCGAACCCTTCCGGGCGCGCGCCTTCCCGGTGCTCAAGGATCTCATCGTGGACCGCGGTTCCTTCGACCGCATCATCGCGGCGGGCGGCTACATCGACGTGCGGACCGGTTCCGCTCCCGAGGCCAATTCCATCCCCATCGGCAAGGAAGACGCCGACGAGGCCTTCGACGCCGCCACCTGCATCGGTTGCGGTGCCTGCGTCGCCGCCTGCAAGAACGCCAGTGCGATGCTCTTTGTCGGGGCCAAGGTTACCCATCTCAATATCCTGCCGCAGGGACACGCCGAGAAAGATCGTCGCGTTCTCGCCATGGTCCGCCAGATGGACGACGAGGGATTTGGCAACTGCACCAACCAGTATGAATGCGAGGCGGTTTGTCCCAAGGAGATCAGCGCCGACGTCATCGCCAAACTCAATCGCGATTACGCCGCCGCCGCCGCCCGCGAGGCGGTGAAATAGGCGCTTCTTCGCGTTTTCTCGATTTTGCCTTTGCGACCGGGTATCGGGCATGGGTTGCCAGCGGTTTTCCGCCTTCATCGCGCATGGTCATTTCCATTGCATTGATTCCGCTTGGCGGCACGCTTCCCTGTAGTAGAGTACCGCGTCGGCGCCCGGGACAACACCCTCTTGTGTCCGCGCCCCAACCCTATTGAGTCGGAAAACACCGAAGATGTCCTCCCCAGTCGATACCATTCCCACGATCAAGGTTCCCCAGCCGGTTCCCGTCACCACGACCCGTTTCCGTCCTCCGAAAAAAAACATTCCCCAGACCAAACCGGAGCGCGACCGCTTTCTCCGGGCGATCCGGAACTACGTGGAAACGTCGAACCCCGTCCCGCCGATGCCGCTGGAGGAACTCGACGTCCACGCCCACCGCATCCTCGCGGAGCTCGGCTACGAGGGGGACGACACCTATCTGCACTACACCGCCGTCTGTCTCAACAACGAGATGTGGCGCGAGACTCTCGCCGAGATTCCCTACGAACGTCGTCTCCTCCTCATGCCGAAATGCCTCCGCGTGGAGGACAAATGCCCGGCCCCCTTCGACGAGTTCGGTCTGCTCTGCAAGCAATGCGGGCTCTGCTCGATCCAGGATTTCCAGAACGAAGCCGAGCGCCTCGGCTACGCCGTCCTTGTCGCCGAAGGATCGGCCATCGTGATGTCGCTGATCCAGACCGGCCAGATCGAGGCCATCGTGGGCATTTCCTGCCTCGCGGTGCTGGAGCGCACTTTCCCCTACGTCGAAGCGGCGGCGATCCCCTCCATCGCGGTGCCTCTGCTGCAGGACGACTGTATCAACACCACCGTCGACATCGACTGGGTCTGGGAGTATCTCCACCTCACCAGCGATGACAACACCCGTCGCCTCGACCTCACCGCCCTGCACGAAGAGGTGAAAGGCTGGTTCACCCCCGAAGGGATCGCTTCGGTGATGGGACCGGTCGAGGGGAAACAGGAGGAGATCGCCCGCGAATGGCTCGCGCGCGACGGCAAACGCTGGCGTCCGTTTCTCACCGTCGCGGCCTTCGAAGCGCTGCGGAAAGATCGCGGGGAACCCCTCCCCGAAGACATCAAAAAAATCGCTTTTGCGACGGAACTTTTCCACAAGGCCTCTCTCATTCACGATGACATCGAGGACGAGGACCACGGACGATACGGCCAGCCGACCCTCCACGCCGAGCACGGAGTGGCGGTGGCGCTGAACGCGGGGGATCTCCTCCTCGGCGAAGGCTACCGACTCATCGGCGAATCCGAGGCGGACGACAAGGACAAGACGGAAATGCTCCTCATCGCGGCACGGGGGCAGCGCGAATTGTGTCGTGGTCAGGGGGCCGAACTGGTCTGGGCGAAAAATCCCGAAGTGCTCGAGTCGAAGCAGGTCCTGGAGATTTTCCGGCAAAAAACCGCACCGGCCTTTGAAGTGGCCTTGAAACTCGGGGCCGCCTACGCCGGTCAGCTCGACGAGGTCGCCACGGTCCTGGAGCAGTATTCGGAAAACCTCGGCATCGCTTACCAGATCCGCGACGACATGGACGATCTCGGTGAGGACGCGGGCGACAATGAACTCGAGCGGATGCGTCCGAGCGTCCTCCTCGCGGTGGCGCGGGAGCGGGCCAAGGGGGAAGACCGCGCCGTGCTCGATTCCCTCTGGAACCATGAAGATCTCGCCGGAGTGGAGCTTCACAAAATCCGTCGTCTCGCCCACGAACTCGAGGCCGACGACAAATGCCTCCTCCTTTTCGAAACTTACAAAGAAGCGGCCGTCCGCAGTCTCGCCGATTTGGAAAACGCCAACCTGAAAGGTCTCCTCCGCCGGGTCATGGGCAAGATTTTCAACGATCTGGAGATCAAGGGCTGGTGCCGTGAATTCGAGGTGAAGAACGGGGTGCGGGAGGAAGAGGACGGGGAAAAGGCCACGATGGGATAACTCGGGTGAAACGGGAGCGGTGCGCGGCTGGCAGCGCTGGCGGACCCGGGTCCGGGAGATGGCTCCGGAAACGGGGGATTGAGGAGGGCTGCCGGAAAAGACATGGTGCGCCGGAAGACCAATCCGCATCACCCGGGGTTTGCCCCGAAGTCATCGAGAGCACCCCAGACATCGGGGCGCCCGCCCTCGACGCCCTCTTCTTCCTCCGTATCTTCCGTGACGGAAACGAGGTGGGCTTTCGGGCAGATGTGGTTCTCATCGTAATCGTCGCAGCGCGGATTGGGCGGCAGGCCGAGGAGAATGTCCTCGCGCACGACCTCCTGCAGATCGATGCTCCGTTGGCCGGGATCAAGGTCCACCTCGGAAGACCAGTCCGCGAAATCGGCATCGAAATCGAAAAACTCCAGACAGGTGCCGCATTGCAGTTGGAAGGGACCGCGGAGCCAACCGTTCAGCACAACCACGTCGTCGA
>CAYLJC010000321.1:0-4304 GCA_964383345.1 uncultured Akkermansia sp.
GAGAGATATTTTGTCCCGTCTATCGTGGTGATCTCCGGCAATTGGACTCCCTTGAAGGAATTTCTTGTTGCCTCGCGCCAGGCTGCGAGAGAGCTATCCAGCTCCTTCGACAGGGAATCGACTTTTGCGGCATATTCCCTCGTCGCCTCAAGATCGGAGAGGACTTCGACCTCCGTTTTCGCCAATTCCTCCTCTTTGCCGGAGGCGGACTTCAATTCCTTGATCGAAGCCTCCAATTTTTTCTTTTCCGTTTTGAGTTCGGCAACCCTGGCTTTGATCTTGTCGCGTTCCGCTTTTTCCGCCTGATACGCAGCCTCTTCGGCGTCTTCGTCGGCGGTACTGCTGCCAGAGTCAAAACATGAGGACAAGGTCACGGCGGCAAACAGAGAAAACGCGGCTCTCACGAGGATGGTTGTCTTCATGCTTTTGGTTTATCTCAAAGTGCCGGGTAAATCAATCACAAATGTCTAAAATCCCTCCATGCGTGTTGCGGACGCACACTCCTCTCTTGATTTCCTCCCTCCGTGCCACTAAGATTTCCTCCCTCGTGACACAGGCCGGTGTGGCGGAATGGTAGACGCGCTCGATTCAAAATCGAGTTTCCAACGAAGTGCGGGTTCGAGTCCCGCCGCCGGTATCGCGTGATCTGTCACGGCACAAAGCATACGGAAGCCGGCAACCCGCTCCGTCCCCTGCCCCCCCCTGTTCCGACGGGCCTGCCGCCGCGCTCCGACCGAAACCCGGACCCGCCTCTCCTCCGATTTTCTTCCGTGTGGAAACAAGGGAACTGCGGACCTTGTGAAAAAACACAAACAAATTTCACAAATATCTCTTGCACTGGGAAATAGCTTGCTTATAAAGCAGATGAGATTGTGTCTCAGTTACACTGTCCGCGCAAATGAACCCTCCCCCTACCGCCCCTCCCCGAGCCTCGACCACTGCTCCCGCCGCCGCCCCCATGGCGCGACCGCGCAAGGTCCGGCTGCGCCCTCGGGTAATGAAGCTGATTCGGCGGATTCATCTATACACGGGACTGCTCCTCCTGCCGTGGGTGATTTTTTTCGGGTTCAGCGGGATGCTTTTTAACCATCCCGAACTCGGCCCCAGGAAGGTGATCGCCCGTTTTGATAAAGAAATCACCGGGGAGACAGGATTTCAGCGACTCAATCCGGAGGTTCTCGCCGCCGGTGTTGTCGCGGCACTCAACGAAGCCGCCGGAGGAAGGGCCTATCGTCGTGCCATGGCGGGAGACGCGGTGATCGAGGGGGAATTTGTCTTTCAGGGAGTCTCTGCGGAAGGCCCGGTCGTTATCGCCCTCAACCCCCACGAGGGAAACGCGGTGGTGACGAGAACTCCGGAGGCGACAAAAACGCCCCCGCCGCCCTTTCTCTCCTCTCCTCTCCCTGCGGCCGAGGGTCTCGACAAAACCTCGCTTCAGGCCGCCGCCAACAGTCTCCTTGAAATCGGCGGGATCCGGACTCTCGCCCCGGTCGAGGCATCCCCCCGAGGCGGTGCGGAGCTGCGCTTCCAGCTCGAATCGGAGGATTCCGAGCAGCGCTGGAACCTTTCCTGGAATCTCGCGCAGGGAACTCTCGCCGCCCGTGAACTGGGAACGGAAGAAAATCCCGACCTTTACTCCGTGCTGACCCGCTTTCACAAAACCCATCATTATCCGACACAGATGGGAGCGCGCTGGCTCTGGTCCGCCCTCGGCGACGCGACCGGTCTGACGATGGTCTTTTGGGGAATCTCGGGCGCGATCATGTGGTGGCAAATGAAACCGACCCGCCTCCTCGGCATCGCGGGCCTCAGCGTCGCGGCGGTCGTCGCCCTCTTTGTTTTTGCGGGAACTTATTCCCATATCCACTGGGTGCCTCGCGGAGCCCGTCCCGCCCCGGCGACCACAGGACAGGTAAATCCGGATAAAAACAAAAAAGCTCGCTCAAGCGATGGCACCAGACCGGCCTCGCCACCTCCCGCGACCACTCCGCTCCCCCGATCATAAGGCCCCCTTCCCCTGAATCCACTCCACTTGCTTACTCTACCACTCCAACCAAAAAACAACCTATGAAATCCAAACGTTCACGACTGAAAAACCGCCAGCAGGAAAGTTTTGTCCTGCTCACCGCACTCTGCGGAGCAGGCGTCGCCAATGCCCAGGAAACGGAGGGCACCGCCCCTGCACCCGAAGCCGAAGCCACCACCCTCCCGCCACAGGTGGTCCAATCCACCCAGGCCCCCCGGCCCGCGCCTCGCCCCGCGCCAACCCCGCGTCCCGCGCCCGCCCCCGTCGTGGAAATCGCGCCGCCGGTGATCGTCGCGGATTCTCTCTATCAGGCGGATACGCTGGCCTCGCCGAAGTACACCCAACCGCTTCTCGACACTCCGAAGACCATCCAGATCATTCCGCAAAGCCTCATGCAGGACCAGGGTGCCACCACCCTGCGCGAAGCGCTGCGCAACGTCTCGGGCATCAGTGTCCAGGCCGGAGAAGGCGGCGGGGTCCCCGGCGACAACATCTCCATCCGCGGTTTCGCGGCGCGCAACGATCTCTTCATCGACGGAATCCGCGATTTCGGAGCCTACAGCCGGGATCCTTTTAATCTGGAGCAGGTCGAAGTGGCCAAGGGCCCCGCCTCCACCAATACCGGTCGGGGTTCCACGGGTGGTTCCATCAACCTCGTCAGCAAAACCGCGAAGTTGAACGATTTCCTTCACACCGACGTCTCGGTCGGAAGCGACAGCCTGATCCGCGGCACGATAGACTACAACACACCCATCACCGGCATCGAAGGCGCCGCCCTGCGCCTCAATGTGATGGGACACGAGAACGACACCCCCGGACGGGATTTCATGAGCAACGAGCGCTGGGGCGTGGCCGGCTCGCTTGCCTTCGGTCTCGGGGAAGTGGTGGTTCCCTCCTCTTCGGGAAAATCGACCTATGACAAAAATGGCTGGGCCGGGAAAGAACCGGTCGGTGCGGTGGTGCCGAACGACACCCGGCTGTTTGTGAACTTTTTCCACTTCGAAGAGGACAACGTTCCCGACTACGGGATTCCGTGGGTGCCCGACACCGTCACCGATCCCCGTCTCTTCCCCTTCATCGACCAAGTCGCCCCGGTGCCCTACAGCAACTTCTACGGGAATCTCCGCCGCGATGTCGAACAGACCCGGACAACCTCGACGACGATCCGTTTCGAGCACGATTTCAACGACTCGCTGACCCTGCGCAACCAACTGCGCGTGGGATCGACGGACCGTTACTCCGTGGCGACGCCCCCGCGATTTGTCAACGGGTCGAATCCGGCCCTGATCCGAGGAGATAATTACCGCAACCGCGATGAGACAAACTCCATCATTGCCAACCAGACGGATCTTATTTTCTCGGCCGAGACCGGTCCTTTCCAGCACAACGGGGTTGTCGGATTTGAATACATCGAAGAAGAGTTCGACCGCTACCCCTTCACATCGCTGGACATGGCACACGTGGATCTCTTCCGCCCCATGGCCGCCAACGCCCCGCTCATTCCCGGGCCGGCCGGACCAACCGGAGAGAGCACCCATACTGTCGCGACAACGGCAGCGGCCTACCTCTTCGACACGATGGAAGTGAACGAGTGGTTCGAAGTCTCGGGCGGTGTCCGTTACGACCACTACGAAACCGATTACACCTCGATCGACCCGGTCACCGGAATCACCCGCCTGGGACGCATCGACGAAGTTGTCAGCGGTCAAGCGGCGGCGGTTTTCAAACCCGCGGAAAACGGAAGCGTCTATTTCGGATGGGGCACGTCGTTCAACCCCTCGGGAGAAGCTCTCTCGCTCGGCAATACAGCGACAGCCAACAACAGCATCAACCTCGATCCCGAGATCAACGAGACATTCGAACTGGGCACCAAGTGGAACATTTTTGAAGAACGACTCTCGCTCTCCAGTGCGATCTTCCAGACGACCAAGACAAACGCCCGCACCCAGGACCCAGCCGATCCGACTGACTTCACCGTCCTCGACGGGGAGGAGGAAATCCAAGGATTCGAATTCGGGCTCGCCGGCCAGGTCACTCCCTGGTGGGAAATCTACACGAGCTACACCCACCTCGACAGCGAGATCACCAAATCCCGCGATCCCCTCGAAGTGGGCAATGAGACGGCACACACCCCTGAGAACACCTTCAGCCTGTGGAACAACTTCGACCTTCCCGGGAAGTTCTTCGCGGGCGGTGGTCCTGTCTTTGTCGACAGCCGCTACTCCAACAATGCGAACAACCGCCAGGCCCCGTCCTACACGACCTGGGATGCCATGAT
>CAYLJC010000322.1:0-1735 GCA_964383345.1 uncultured Akkermansia sp.
TGGGAGACCTGGACCAAAGTGAAGACGTGGCGCAGGAGACGTTTTTGACGGCCTGGAAAAAACTGAACACACTACACGAACCGGAGAAACTGAAATCGTGACTGTGTGGGATTGCCCGACACCGGGCCTTGGAAGCTGTGCGAAAGAATCGTCCGGGACAGGAAGACCCCAGCAGCGAGGAAGAACAAGTGGACACGGAACCCGATCGGATCGCGGCGGAGAACGAAGAGCATGCGCTGGTATGGGACGCCCTGGCAACACTTCCGGAAAACTATCGGCTGCCACTGATCCTCTACTACCGCGAGGACCAGTCCGTTGCACGGGTGGCGGAGAGCCTGAACCTGAGCCCGGATGCCGTGAAGCAGCGCCTGGCGCGGGGGCGGGCAATGCTGCGCGACCAAGTGATGGACCTGGTGGAAGGATCGCTGGTCCGGAACCGACCAACTGCGGCCTTTACCGTGGCGGTGATCAGCGCCCTGCCCGGATTCGTCGCCACCAGCACCGCTGCAGCGGCGATCGGCACGGCCGGCAAGACAGGCATCGGAGCGGGAAGTGCTGCGGTCGCATCCAGTGGGGCGATGCTGGGAATGCTGGGCGGGCTGCTTGGAGGGTTGTTTGGCGGCTTGGGCGGATGGTGGGCGGGCGATCAGACCGCGCGTTACCAAAAACAGCGGGAGCTATTGAAGAAGCGCATGACCCGAATGCTGGTTTTCCTGACAATCTTCCAGATTCCGTGGGTGACCCTCTGGCTGGGCTGGTGGAATCCAGACGACCTGGGAACGGGCGGCTACCTGGTATTCCAGGCGGTCTGGATGGCGGGCTTCTTCACCTTGATCGGGAAGGCATCGTGGAGAATCGGAAAAGAAAGCAGGCGCATCCAGGAAGAATGCAGAACGGCGGGAGCCGAGGAACTGCCGACCACGCGTCTGCGGCGGCGGCTGCGAGAGTGGGAAGGGCGGTGCTGGGAGAGCCGGGCGCGGTTCTTGGGTTGGCCGCTGGTGTCGGTCGCGTTTTCCGATCCTGACCCTGATTTCACCGGTCACCGGCCCGAGGATCGGAACGCCTCACGCGTGGCCAAGGGATGGATTGCCTTGGGTGACCGCGCGACAGGACTGTTTGCATTCGGAAACATCGCGGTGGGGGGTGTGGCGATAGGCGCGGTGGCCTGCGGACTGGTTTCGTTTGGCGGCGTGGCGCTGGGTGGCGTTGCTATCGGCGGGCTCGCGTTGGCGGCGCTGGGATTCGGTGGCTTCGCGGCCGGAGGAGGCGCTCTGGGCGGCGTGGCGGCAGGATGGCTCGCGTTCGGCGGAGTCGCGGTCGCTTGGAAAGGCGCCATGGGCGGTGTGGCAGTGGCGCACGACTACGCGGTGGGCGGCAGCGCATTTGGTGGCATCGAGAGCAATACGGAAGCCGCGAAGGGAGCGGTGGAAACCCACCCATTCTTTCAGTTGGGAGAGGCCGCCATGATGGTGATACAGCAGCCATGGTTCGTGCCTGCCGGCCTGGCACTTGTCTTCGGGAGCATTGCCGGTCTCCTCGCTGTGGGATATCGGAAACGAAAGACTGCCAGCGAGGAGACTTTCGCCATGTGAGTCAGGAGGAGTGGGGCCGGAAAGGTTGCTAGTCGCGAAGCGTTTTTATTGAAGCTGGTGAATAATCGCAATGTTGGCCCCGGCGGTGGCTCGGGGGCGGGGCTTTCATTTACAGGGACACATTTACAGCATTTACAGGGACA
>CAYLJC010000322.1:1835-4276 GCA_964383345.1 uncultured Akkermansia sp.
AGCATTTACAGGGACAGGTTATCTATTTTCAGGACCGGAGGTCCATCCCCTTTCTCCCCACATTGGCTTTTTTCACCGCGCTTCACGGGGCTAAGGCCACGGCAGCCCGCCTGTCGGCCCGTGTTCCGCCTCGCGGACGCATGGGCGACCGCCCGGTTTCGCCGCAAAACTCCTTCCCGCAACAGCCGCAACTCCTTCCTGCCGGGCCACTGTTGGTTGCCGCTGTTCCCTAGCCCTCCAAAATCTGCTCCAGCACGTAGGGCAAAATGCCACCGGCGTTGTAGTAGTCGACTTCGGCGGGAGTATCGAGCCGCACCTTGAGCGGAATCTCGAGATCGGTTCCGTCGCCGCGATGGGCCACCAGGGTCGCGCTCTGCATGGGTTTGAGCGCGCCGGTGATGCCGACAATGTCGAAAGTAGCGTCGGTGAGGCCTTTGATTTTATCAAAATCGGCCGCATCAACGAAGGTCAGCGGCAGGACTCCCATCCCGATGAGGTTGGAGCGATGGATGCGCTCGAAAGACTTCGTCACCACCGCGCTGACGCCGAGGAGACGGGTGCCTTTGGCCGCCCAGTCCCGCGAGGAGCCCATCCCGTAGTCGGATCCCCCGATCACCACGAGGGGGGTGCCTTCGGCCTGGTAGGCCATCGAGGCGTGGTAAATGAAGGTGGGTTTGGCACCCGGGGAGGCAACGATCTCCGTGTCGGGGGCGGGCACTTCGGCGGCACCGAAATACTGGGTGTAACCGCCCTCGATGCCGGGACACATGAGGTTTTTGATGCGCACGTTGGCGAAGGTTCCGCGGGTCATGACGCGGTCGTTGCCGCGGCGGGCGCCGTAGGAGTTGAAGGAGGCTTTTTCCACCCCATTTTCCAGCAGATACTGACCGGCGGGAGCGGTTTCCTTGATCGCCCCGGCCGGGGAAATGTGGTCCGTCGTCACCGAATCACCAAAGATCCCGAGGGGACGTGCCCCGATGATGTTTTCGCTGCCGCCGACCTTGCTTTCGAAGAAGGGCGGGGACTGCACGTAGGTCGATTTTTCGTCCCAAGTATAGGTCGAACCGGTGGCCCCGTCGATCTCGCCCCACTTGGGATTGGCGGTCTCGATGTTGCCGTAGAGTTTGGCGTAGACCTCGGGTTTGAGAGCGCTCGCGAGTTGATCGCGGATTTCCTCCTGCGAAGGCCAGAGATCGGCGAGAAAGACGGGGTGACCCGCGCGGTCGTTGCCGAGGGGCTCGGTGGTGAGGTCGATATCGACGCGTCCGGCGAGGGCGTAGGCGACCACCAGCGGCGGAGACATGAGGAAATTCGCCCGGACCGAGCCGTGGATGCGGGCCTCGAAGTTGCGGTTCCCGGAAAGGACGGACGCGCAGACGAGATCCCCTTCTTTGATGGCCTCTTCGATGGCGGGATGGAGCGGACCGGAGTTGCCGATGCAGGTGGTGCAGCCGTAGCCGACGGTCTCGAAGCCGAGGGTGTCGAGTTCTTTCTGCAGTCCGGTGGCCTCGAGATAATCGGTCACAACCCGGGAGCCGGGTCCGAGCGAGGTTTTGACAAAAGGAGCCACGGTGAGCCCTTTTTCGTTGGCCTTTTTGGCGACGAGGCCGGCGGCAAGCATCACGCTGGGGTTGGAGGTGTTGGTGCAGCTCGTGATCGCGGCGATGAGAATGCTGCCGTGGCGGAGCTGGGTATCGACGGCGAGGGCGGTGATGGTCTCCCCGGCGATAAGCGGATTGTCGAACTCGCCGGCGGGCGAGTTGAGGTGCAGCGGGATGGTGGCGTCGCGTCCGGCGGGATCGAGCCCGAAGCCGCCCTCACTGATCGGGGCGGTGTATAGCTGGTTGAATTTGTCCCCCAGTTCGGGCACGTCGATGCGGTCCTGGGGACGCTTCGGTCCGGCGACCGAAGGCACGATGGTGGAGAGATCGAGGTCGAGGAGGTCGGTGTAGTCGCACTCGCCCTTGTCGGGAATGCCAAAAAGGCCCTGCGCCTTGTAGTAGTTCTCCACCGTGGTGCAGAGTTCCTCGGAACGACCGGTGCCGCGAAGGTAGCGGATCGTCTCGTCGTCCACCGGGAAAAAGCCCATCGTGGCGCCGTATTCGGGGGCCATGTTGCCGATGGTGGCACGGTCGGGGAGGGAAAGGGCCGCCGCTCCGGGGCCGAAGAACTCGACGAATTTGCCCACCACGCCGTGGTGGCGCAGCATTTCGGTGACCCGCAGGGTCAGATCGGTCGCGGTGACTCCTTCGGCGAGCGAGCCGTGGAGATAGACCCCGACGACCTCGGGAACGAGGAAAGTGACCGGTTGGCCGAGCATCCCGGCCTCGGCCTCAATGCCGCCGACCCCCCAACCGACCACGCCGAGACCGTTGATCATCGTGGTGTGGGAATCGGTTCCGACGAGGGTGTCGGGATAATACACCCCGTCTTTGGAAAGC
>CAYLJC010000323.1:0-4275 GCA_964383345.1 uncultured Akkermansia sp.
ATGTCGAATACGGAGCCCGCGACCGCTCCCGCACAACCCGCGAGTCCATCCTTTACCAGCGGAACGCCCGCCTCGAACTGGAACTGGCCGACCGCATCGCCAAATGACGGTTTTGTCAGGATAAGCTCAACTGGTGAGCTTCAGCTCCGGTTGCTCTTCGATGCGGGCAAAGGCGAGGATGGCCTCGGTGTCTTCGAAGTCGGCCACCCGGACCCCCTCTCGAATGAGTCCCTCGCAAATGTCATCGGCGGCGACGCGGCCTTCGCCGTCCTCGGGTTTTTTCACCACGAAGAGAAATTCTCCGGGGAGACAGCCGACCCGGCGGAGGCGGTTCACCTTTGCGATCCACTCGTCTCCGTAGGTGTAGATGGGCGTCGGAGTGGGGCGGTCGAGATTGAGCGGCTTGATTGCTTTTTCCGGGATCTCCGACCCTTTCGGGGTGAAGGCGAGAGGGATGCCGACATGGTAGGCGTCGGTCCCGACCCAGGGCGCTTCGCGGTAGATCCTCCCGAGGCGGTGGGCCTGGAAGAGACGCCGCAGGTCGCGGGTGAGCTGTTTCTCCTCGTAGTCCGCCGCGAGGAGATGGCGATGATCGACGTAGCGGTCATAGAGCGCGGCGAGGGTCAGATCCATGTCCTCGCAGAGACGCGTGCCGCGCGAGGCGTAAAAGAAAAGCGACCCCTGCGGTGCGGTGAGGCGCTCGAAGAGCTTGCCTTCGTCCGTCCCGGCGAACAAATCGATCTGGGCGGGGTGGTTTTTCGCGACCTGGCGGGCGTCGTCACTCCAGAGATTCGTCTCGATGGAGAGGGCTGCGAGCTCGCTCTCGAGCCGTCGCAAACCGCTGCGATAGAGGCTGAGATCGAGCTCGGGGAAGCAGACCCGGATGCGACGGGTCCGCTGGGGCGGGATCAGTTGGTAGCGGAGGTAGCGGCTTTTCGCCTCGACCGCAACGATGCCCACGTTGACGAATTCACCCAGCTCGGGGTAGGGACGGAAGCCGATCGCCGCGTAGTGGAGGATGAGGTGCATGAGGAGAACGGGCCGGGGTTCAGCCGGGCAGGATGCCGTCGGGTGCGAGCCTGGGTTTGATGAGGCGGGCGGCGAGGTCCTGACGAGTGAAGGAGATGAGCGATTTCCGGCGCGGTCCCTTGATCCACTCGCCCGGCATTTCCGCCCAGAGTTTGTCGAGATTGTAGATCGCCGATTCGAAGCGGGTGCGCCATTTTTCCAAAAAGGGCTTTTCGAGGAAAGGCCGCACGTCGCGGAAGACATGCTCGCGCGGGAAGATGACGGGATCGAAGGCGGGATCGAGGCATTGGTCGTGGTCGATCAGGAAAATGTGCTGCAGCACGGGGTCCCACAGCACGTTGGGATCCCCCCCGACCAAGTCGAGGCGGCGGTCGGGGTTGCGCACCCACCAGTCGAAGCAGAGGCAGCGCTTTTTTGTCTCCTCGTCGATGTCGCGCAGATGGGAGGAGCGGATCTCGTCGGCAAAAGAGATGCGCTGTGATCCGAAGGCGGTTCCGGCCTGGAAGGTCCCGGGTTCGTCGACGAGGGCGTGGGCGGCGAGTTCTTTCGGGATGGTGACCAGCCGCACCGGCGCGACGGGGAGACCGCACTCCTCGGCGAGGCGGCTGATGAGGTACTCCATGACCAGTTCGTCGCGGCTCACATTGTCGCGTTTCACGAAATAAAAATGCCCGTCGTCCGCTTCACAAAGAAAGGGTCGGCTTTTCCCGTTCCCGGCCCGACCGGCGATGCTGACAAGTTCGATTGGCATGGTGCGCAAGGACAGGAGAGTAGACAGGACGGACGCTCCACGGCAACCAAATCTTGCGGGAAAATGACGGACGCTTGATTAATACCGGAAGCTGATCCCTCCGCCGATGCCGTGATCGGAGTGGTACTCCGAGATCAGGGAAAATTGTTTCGTGAGCAGGTATTCGAGGCCGCCGGACCACTCCCATTCGCTCCCGGTGTCGTATTCGATTTCGCCGAAGACCGAAAGCCGGTCGGTGAGGCGCAGCGACGAGCCGAGTCCGAAGCGGAAGTCCCCTTCGCTATCGACCTGAGCAAAACTTTCGATGAGATACGGCAGTCGGTATTCCACACCGCCGAAGGCACGATCGGTGGCATCGTGCTCGTTGCTGAGCCGCGCGCCGAGGACGGTGGAGAAATTCGGATTGAAATACCGTTTCCAGCCGAGATCGATTTCGTATTGGGTGTTGTCGAGATCGAAGTCCTCCCAGCCGAGATCCCACTTCACAAAATAGTCGTTGCGGGCGTTCATGAAACTCGCCATGCCCATGCTCATGTGCGACTGAAAGGATCCTGCCGCCATAAAATAGAGGTGGTCGTGGCTATGCTCCCCGAGATCCGGGACATGGTCGGGACCCTGCTCCTCGTAGGAAAAAATCCGGGCCATCCCCATGTGCATGTGATAGAGCAAATGGCAGTGAAAGAGCCAGTCGCCGCTCTCGTTGGCCTCGAACTCGACGGTTCGTTTGCTCATGGGAGGCAGGTCGACGGTGTGTTTGAGCGGAGCGTCAGGCAGTTCGCGCTCATCGAGAACCCGGAAGAAATGCCCGTGCAGGTGGAGCGGGTGATGCATCATGGTGTCGTTGATGAATTCGAGCCGCAGCACTTCGCCGCGCGCGATCTGGATGACACCGTCCTCGGCCATGGATTTGCCGTTGAAAGACCAGATGTAGCGCTCCATGTCCCCGGTGAGGCGCAGCTCGATGGTGCGGCGCGGGAGGGAGGCGTCGAGCCGGGTGCTCCCGGTCGCACGGAGCCGGGCGTAGGGGGACAGGGGGCGCTCGGGTTCCGCCGCGAGGGCGGCGGCGTCCGTGGCGGGGACGTGGAGGTGATCTTCGTCCAACGCGGCGAGGAGGTGGTCGTCCATGTTGTAGAGGTTCGCCCGCGGAATCTCCGGGGCGGGATGTTCCTCCCCCTGACCGAGCCATATCGAGGCGTGTCCCGAACCATCCTGCGCCGTCGCCCGAACTTCCCAGCGTCCGCTTGGCGGCACCGTCACGAGAACGTCGTAGGTCTCGGCCATGCCCATGAGGAGCCTGTTCACCCGGATCGGTTTCACCGACGGGCCGTCCGCCGCGACGATTTGCAGCGGTCCGGCGGCGGACTGGAGATAAAAATAGGTCGATGCCCCCGCGTTGATGAAGCGCAGGCGAACGGTCTTGCCGTTGGGAATGCCGGGTTCGAAGGCGCGTTTTCCGTTGGCGAGGAAGGCGTCGTAGGCCACATCCGAAATATCCATCGCCGGCATCCGCGATTTTTCCCGCTCGAAGAAAGAGCCGAGTTCGCCCGCCCGGATCGCCCCCGCGACGCTCTGGATGGAACCTTTTTAAAATTCGTACCAGTCGTTGCCGCTCACCAGGGTGCGCATGACCTCTCCGGGGTCTTCGAGGGTCCAGTCCGAGAGTACGATGACCTCGTCGTGATCGGCGGCTTCGGCGACACCGCCGCGAGGTTCCACCACGATGGAACCGTAGATCCCGTTCTGTTCCTGCAGTCCGGTATGGCTGTGGTACCAGTAGGTGCCGGCGTGCTTCAAAGGGAACTCAAAACGATGGGTCGTTCCGGGTCGGATCGGCGGGGTGGTCACGTAGGGCACTCCGTCCTGTTCGTTGGGGAGGAGCAGCCCGTGCCAATGGATCGAAGTATCTTCGCGCTCGAGCCGGTTGTGAACCCGGATCACCGCGACATCGCCCACGCGGAACCGCAGGGTGGGACCCGGAAGGCTCCCGTTGACGGTAAGGGCGCGGACCGGTCGCAGCACGCCATCGGGCGACCAGCGGGTCTCCGAGATCTCGAGATCGTATTCCACGGTCGCGGCGGAAGCGATCCACGGAAGAAGGGAAAGGGAAGCAAAAATAAGCAGGGAAGATTTCATCGCCATAACCATCGTGCACTGTTTCGGGAGGCATTCCTCGGTTGCCAGAGCATTACACACCACTTGCCCCGGAAAGGCATCCTTTTTCCGTCGCGGACGGCTTTTCCCGGAAATGGATCGGCGGACACGGTGGCCTGCCAGCGAACTCTTGCAAGAAACGGTTTCCCTCCGAATGTGCGGCGTATACTCTTTGCATGGCTTCCTTTGATCCCGAATCCGTCCGCGCCGATTTCCCCATTCTGCATCAGGAACATCACGCGGGCGCGCCCCTCATCTATCTCGACAACGCCGCGTCCAGCCAGAAACCGCGTCAGGTGATTGACGCGCTGGATGACTACTACCGCCGCTACAACGCCAACGTG
>CAYLJC010000324.1:0-4270 GCA_964383345.1 uncultured Akkermansia sp.
GGCGGCGTAAAATTCGTCGACGGTGTGGCCCTCCTGGAGAAGAGCGTGTTCCGGGGCGTTGTAGCCGAGCAGATAGAGGTAGGTGTGGGCGAGGTCTGCCTGAAAACCGAGGGTCTCGGGCATCCCGACCTCTTCGAGAAGATCAAGCATGTCGCGCCAACTGTGCATTCCCGCCCAGCAGATCTCGCCCTCGGCGGCGAGGCGCTCCCCGTGATCGGCCGCAATTTTCGCCGCTTCGCGGAAGGTTTCGGCGATACGGCTGGTGTTCGCCTTGGGGTTTTCGCGCCATTGTTCGACGCCGAACTCGGCCGAGTCGATCCGGATGACACCGCGCTTGCGGACGCCGTGTTCGTTGAAGACTCCGGCGATGCGGCAGGCGACCTTGACCGCTTCGAGAAACCTGGCCCGGGCCGCGTCGTCACCCATGGCCGAGTCCCCGACGGTGCCGGGCCAGACTGGTGCCACGAGGGAACCGACGTCGAATCCCTTGCCGGCGATCAAATCCGCGATGCCGCGCAGTTCGTCGTCGCTCGCGGCGGGATCGGTGTGGGGGAGAAAGAGGAAATAATCGATCCCGTCGTATTTTTGTCCGTCGACCTCGGCGGCGGCCGTGAGGTCAAGCATGCGCTCGAGGGAGATGGGCGGTTCCTGGCCTTCGTCGTTGCCTTTGCCGACAAGACCGGGCCACATGGCATTGTGTAGTTTGAGAGAGGACATGATCGCAGTAATGGGGTGGGAAGATGATGGAGGCTACAGGATACCGATTCACCCTCCCGGGGCAAGACGGAAACGGCTGCGTCTTCGCGCACGAGGGACAAGGACCACGGAGAGCCAGAAGACCATGGACAGGCTATCTGTTTCCGCCAACACAAGCCCTGCGGCTCGAGGCTCTGTCGGGGCTAACAGCCTGTTGAAAAAGTTCCGTTTCTTAATGGCTGGCGCTCGCATTCGCCTTCGGCCCCAAGGAGGGACGCTGTTGCCCGTGTTGCATTTTTCGAGGGTTTTGCTACGCTCCGAGACCTGTTTTTTCGACCAATCGCAACATTTCACATCACTATGAATCGCAAACTACGCATGGGAATGGTCGGGGGCGGCCGCGGCGCTTTTATCGGACAAGTCCACCGCATGGCGGCCAATCTCGATGGCAGGATCGAACTGGTGGCCGGTTGTTTTTCCTCCGACCCGGAAAAATCGAAGCTCTCGGGCGAGGATTTTTTTCTCGATCCGGCCCGCGTTTACGCGAGTTATGAGGAGATGGCGGCCAAGGAGGCGGCCCGCGAGGACAAAATCGATTTTGTCTCCATCGTGGTGCAGAACCATCTCCATTTTCCGGTGGCGAAAGCATTCCTCGAAGCGGGGTTCCACGTCATCTGTGACAAACCGCTCACCCACGACTACGAGCAGGCCCTCGCACTGCGTGAGATCGTGAAAAAGAGTGGCCGTATTTTTGTCCTGACGCACAACTACACCGGCTACCCCATGGTCAAGGAAGCGCGTCGCATGGTCCGCGACGGGGAACTCGGGCGTATTCTCAAAATCGTCGCCGAATACCCGCAGGGCTACGCCGTCGGCGATGTCGAAGGGGACGGGCAGGGGAAGATCAACAACTGGCGTGCCGATCCCAAAATCGCGGGAATTTCCAACTGCATGGGCGACATCGGGACCCACGCCCACAACCTCGTACGCTACATCACTGGGCTTGAGATCAGCGAAATTTGCTCCGACCTGACCGCTTTCATCCCCGGTCGTGTCCTCGACGACGACGGGAACAATCTCGTCCGTTTTACAGGTGGGGCGAAGGGTGTGATCCACGCCTCGCAGATTTCCAACGGCGACGAAAACGCGTTGAACATCCGTGTGTACGGCACCAAAGCCTCGCTCGAATGGCATCAGGAGGACCCCAACGAACTCATCGTGAAATACGCCAACGCCCCGCGCCGGATCTATCGTCGCGGCAACGACTACATCAGCGAAGCGGCCTCGGGGCACGGCTACACCCGGACTCCCTTCGCCCATCCCGAGGGCTTCATCGAGGCCTTCGCCAATATTTACCTCGCGGCGGCCCGGGCCATCACCGATAGGATCGAAGGCCGCCCGGAACCCGAGGGCGGCTACGATTTTCCCAACGTCGATGACGGGGTTGCCGGGGTTGCCTTCATCAAGGCGACGGTGGAGAGTTCGGCCTCTGATCAAAAATGGATTCCCTTTCCCGAGATTTGATTTTTCCCGCGATTGGATGAAAACAGAGTCCCCCAACGTGTGACCATGGCAAACCCCGGCACTCCAAAACCTCCGACCCGCTACCTCGTCAAACCGGGCGACTCCCCGCTGTGGGCCTCGGAGCCCTTCCGCCTCTTTTTCCCGCTCGGCATCGTGGCGGCGATCTTCGGGTTGGCCCTCTGGCCGCTGCATTACGCGGGTTGGTGGCCCCTCTATCCGGCAATGCAGCATCCCCGCATCCTCATTTTCGGATTTGGTGCCGCTTTTATCTTTGGTTTCCTCGGGACCGCCTGGCCCCGTTTCCTCGAGGCGGAAGCCCTGCGGGCCTGGGAGATCGCCCTCCTCGCGGCCGGATGGAGCGGCACGCAGATTCTCTACGGGAGCGGGAATATCCCCGCCGGTGATTTTGCCGGAGGTTTCACTTGTCTCTATTTTCTCTGCTTGTTGGGGCGACGGCTCCTCGGGGAGAGGCGCGACACGCCACCGCCGGGATTTGCCCTCGCTTTTATCGCGGTGCTTCTCGGGACCACGACCCTCTTTGCCTGGGCGGCGGGGTGGGGGAATCTCAGCCCGGCGCTGAACCGTTTCCTGCGGTTGACCGGTTACCAGGGATTCCTGCTCCTGCCCATCCTCGGAGTGGGGTCCTATTTGTTCACCCGTTTTTTCCAGGTTCCGGGAAAGCCGCCCCCCTTTGCCAAAGCAAAACGTCGCGGCCCCGTGGTCTGGGGCGCGGCGGTCCTGGTCTTGCTTTCTTTTGTGATCGAGGCCTGGTTCTCGGTGCGGTGGGGCAGCGGGCTGCGCCTGGTTGCTTTTGTTTTTTGGGGCTGGGGAGCGCTTCCGGGCATTTGGACGGCACGAGCGCCCGGCACCCGCCCCTGGGCGCTGCGCTTCGGTCTTGTCCTGATGGGCTCCGCCTTTCTCTGTCGCTTCCTCTGGCCCACCCCCACCTTCGCCTTTGAGCACCTTCTCTTTCTGGGCGGTTTTTCCCAGATCATGCTTCTCACCGGCGAACGTGTCATTCTCGGACACTGCGACGATGCCTCGAAAATCCCCCCGAAAAGCAAGGCCTGGCGTTGGATCGTCTGGCTGATGGTTCTGACGGCGGCGACGCGGGCCTCGGCGGACCTCATGCCGACAACGCGGGTTTCCCATCACATCTACGCCGCGATCACTCTGATCCTCATCCTCGGAATCTGGGCGGCTCTCCACGGAAAACGCATCGGTCGCATTTCGCCCGACTGAACTCCGGCAAGAAAGAGCAGCAGCCCGCAGGGGCGTTCCTAAACACCTCCGGCAAAGCCGCTGGCTACCCAACCAAAAATAAGCCAAGATTTTTCATTGCGGATTTTTTCAACAGGCTGCTAGCTATTCGATTCATGTTCCTATCCCTGAAAAAACTCTGGCTCAGTCCGCTCCTCGCCTTGAGCGTGACAACACTTTGCGCCGAACCCTCCGCCCGCTTTTCGCCGGAAACGTATGAACACTGGGATGAGATCAAGTCCTATTTCACCCCGCCGGAGGCCTACCAAGGCAAATTCGGCGATTTTCGTTCGCCCCTGCTTTTTGAAGACGGGCGGGAGGTCAGGAATGCGGAGGACTGGGCCCGGCGCCGCGAGGAGATCCGCTCCCGGTGGATGAAGGACATGGGCGAGTGGCCCGAACTTTTGCTCGATCAAGAATTTGAGATCGTCAAAACAGAGCGCCGCGAGGACTTCACCCAGCACACCGTGCGCTTCCAATGGACGCCCAACGAGACGACCGAAGGGTATCTGCTCGTCCCGGACCACAAAGGAAAAAAACCAGCGGTGATCAGCGTCTTTTACCGTCCGGAAGACGCGGCCGGCCTCGGGAAAAAGCCCCTCCGTGATTTTGCCTATCAGTTGGTGAAGCGGGGCTACGTCGCGCTCTCCATCGGCACCACGGAAACCTCGAACAACAAAACCTATTCCATTTATTATCCCAGCCGGGAAAAGGCCAGCCTGCAGCCATTGTCGGCCCTGGCTTACGCCGCCGCCAATGCCTACGAGGCCCTGGTCAAAGTGGAGGGGGT
>CAYLJC010000325.1:0-4255 GCA_964383345.1 uncultured Akkermansia sp.
CGAGCGTCTCACCCCCGCCCAGGCCCGCGACCTCCTCGGCATCGATCGCCTCGGAGCTCGCATCTACGAACTCCGCCAAGCGGGCTACGACATCCGCCGCGACCTGGTCTCCGTCAAAACCCGCCGCGGCAACACCCACGTAGCCAGCTACCGCCTCCAAACCCCCGTAACCCAATCATGAAAGTCCTCCTCAAAATCGGTCACGCCGAATACCTCCTGCCCAACGACCAGGGGCTCTCCACCGTCGCCCGCACCCTCAGCAAATCGAAGCAAGCCATTTACGGATGGAAAGACCTCTACGGCGACAGTCATGAGCGGATCCTGCGCATCGCCGGCGGCGCGCCGGAGGTCTCAATCCAATATCTCGACCCCAAGATTGAGACCATCGACGAAACCCTCCCCCTCGGTCTGCCGGAATTCGGCACCCGCCAGGACTAGACCGCGGGTCTGGGTTTCATACTTCATAATTCATAATTCATAATTTAAAATGTTAGCGCTCCCCGCCCTCCAGCCGCTCTCCCGTCAACGAGCGAACCTCCTCATCCCCGCCGCCCAGATCGCGCGCTTCCACGAGGAATCTGCCGAGGGTCGCAAATACGTCCTCGACTGGATCGGCATCCTCGAACCGCTCCGCCACGTCACCGGCCGCACCGCTCTCTTCGCCGAGGTCGCCCGCGAGATCGGCGACAAACCCGGCAACATCAAGCGCCGCTATTATGCGTGGGTCAGGGGAGTCGAGGGCAAGTGCGATCCCATCTGGGAAGAACTCATCGACCGCGCCCGCTTCCCCCGTCCCGGAGACCGGTCTCTCCCAGAGATTTTCCTCGAACACTGGAAGGGTCTCCGCGAGCAGCAACGGCGGCTCAACGACGGCGGGCGTCAGGCCCATCGCGACCTCATCTCCGCGCTCGCCGCGTGGGAGTCGCGCCCGCACGATCCCGGGCTCCTCATCCCCGGCTACTTGGGGCCGCCCGCCCGCCCGCACCAGCTATTGCGGACAAGCCCGCCAGCGCGTCCCCGAGGGCTGGAGCTACCGAAACCTCGCCCGCCACAAACCCCGCCGCGTCCAGCTCCTCAACGTCATTGTCGGTCCCAAGGCCGCCAGCGCCCTGCTCCCCGGCAACCTCGCGACCCGCGCGGGCCTGCTCTACCGCGAGATCGTTTTTTCCGATGACCAGGACTACGACACCTCCGTCGTCTCCGGTCTCAACCGAGGCGAGGCGATGCGCCCCCAGGGATTCAATACGCTCGACTACCTGACAGGCTGCTTCGAGGCCTACGGCATCCAACTGCGCCGCCGCGACGAAGAGACCGGCCGTCGCCGCGGTCTCGACCAGGAGGCCTACGTCTGGACTATCCTGACCGATCTCATGACGAACGGATTTCGCGACGACGACAGAGGCACCCTCATCGTCCGCGAGCACGCCACTGCGAAAGGTTTCGCGAAGAAGGACGGCTACGGCGACAGCTTCGACGATCTCGTCCATCACATCACCGACGGCCGCGTCCGCTTCGACGCCTCGGGCCGATTCGATCAACCCATGTTCGCCCAGATGTTCTGCTCCGGGCGCGGCAAGCAATCGGCGGGAAACTTCCGCTACAAAGCGCCCCTCGAAAGCGCCTTTCACCGCGTCCGCACCCAGATGGCGGGCCTCCTCGGCGACACCGGCAACCGCTACCAAGTCCAACCCGAGGCAACGGAAAAGATCGACCGCTACGAGGCGAAACTTTTCAAGGCCATCGACGCCCTCCCCTCCGCCGACCGCTCTGTCGTCTACGATCTCGCCCGCCATCTCAAGCACACCTGGACGGAATTCTCCTCTCTCATGACCCTCGTCTACGGCGCGGTCAACGCCCGCCGCGACCATGCCCTGGAGGGCTGGGCCGCCTCCGGTTTCATCGTCCCCGTCTACGCCCTCCCCGATCCGACCGACCGCGCCGCCGCGCCGCGCATCGTCACCCGCGAGGATTTCGCCGCGATGGACACCGAGCAACAGCACTACATCCAGACTTTCGCGCGTGACGACCAGCTCATCCTCTCGCCCGCCGAGGCCCGCGAACTCTGCCGCCGCCGCGACCGCAAGCTCGTAACTCTCGGGCGCGAGCGAGCCATCTCCGTCATCCCCCTCGCCTGGGCCTATCCCAAGCGCCAAGGGAAAACCGGTGGTGTCAAAGTCCGCCCCAACGGAACTCTCCTCATTCGCGACCCCGAGCGCTTCGGCCCCGAGTCGCTCACCTACCTCGCTACCGTCCACCGCGACGGCCGCCGCGATCATCTCCATCCCGGGCAAGAATTTCTCATTCACGTCTGCCCCTTCGCCCCCGCCGAGGCGTTCCTCCTCACCCTCGACGGGCGCTACTGCGGGGTCGTCAAGCTCATGCCCCGGGCCACTGCGAACGACATCGCCGCCCGCCTCCGAAATCAGGGAGCCATCAACGAATACGCCGCCGATCTCCGCCGCGACAGCGAGCGCCGCCAAGAATCCCGCATCGCTGACATGGAGGATGTCATCGACCACAACGAGCGGCTTCTCTCCGGCGAGATCCAGCCCGATCCCGACGACCTCACCGCCGCCCGATACAATCACGATCTCGACCAGGCCGATGCCGCCGAGACCGACGGCATCGTCACTGTCGCCCCCGATTTCCCCTCCCGTCACTCCCCTCCGCCCGATGAGGTCAAGCCGGACGAGGGCGACCCTTACGCCGACATTTTTGCCAACAATCCCGATCTCGACAAACCAAACCAAAACCCCTACGACCTATGAAATCTCCCGAAGACGACGCCGCCGCAGCCACCCAGAAAACCGACGCCGCCCTCGCCGCTGAGAAGCGCCGCACCAACGTCCCATTTTCCTCCCGCGCCTGGGACAACGTCGCCAGCCTCTCGCCCGCCGACCGCGACCAGCTCGCCTGGTTTCATCTCCACGCCCTCGACCGCGGACTCACCAATACCGAGGTCGGTTCCATCATCGGCTACGACCGCACCAGCGCCTACCGCATCCTCAACGGCACCTACGGCGCGCAGGACTGGTCGCCCATCGTCGCCGCCGTCCGCGCCTACCGCGCCCGCATCATCGAGAGCACGTCCGTCCCCGGCATCGACAAAGAGCCCAGCTTCATCCCGACGACCGCCGCCCGGATGTTCACGCAGGGCCTCGACTACGCCTCGCGCGGCGGCATGGTGCTCCTGGCCGGTCCCAGCGGAGCCGGGAAAACCAAGTCAGTCATCGACTGGGATCTCCGTCACCCCGGCCGCATGATCCGCTTCAACGCCCCCGTCACCGGAGCTCACGTCGCCCTCATCCGCGACCTCGCGCACCGCATCGGCATCGGCGTCCTCCAGAAAAACTCCACTGCCACCGTCATGCGCGGCATCGTCGGCAAGCTCGGTCCGCATCAGGTCATCGTCGTTGACCAGGGCAGCCGCCTCCTCCCCTCGACCCGGGAGATCCGCGCCTCCAGCCTCGAAGTCCTCATGGAGATCAACGAGCGCTGCGGTTGCGGCATCGTTATCCCGCTCACCTGGCGATCCATCGAGACCATGAAGGACATGATCTATCAAATCGAGCAGATCACCGGCCGCGCCGAAATTTTCCGCGCCCCCACGCCGACCCTCGACGACATCATCGGCATCGCCGATCAATACGGGTCCTTCGCCCCGCGCACCCTCAACGCCCTGCTCCAGCTCGCCCTCAAGCCCGGCGGCCTCCGCACCGTCGCCAAGGTCCTCAGCCTGGCCGACCGCATGGCCCGCGCCGACAAATCCCAGGCCGACCCCAGCGACGAGCACGTCGCCGCCGCCATCTCCCGCCGATTCCAGAACATGGGCGGCCGCGATCCCTTTGACCAAGACTGATATGGGCTTCTCCAGAAAACAGCAGGCCGAATACCGCCGTCTCGAAACCGCCGCCTGGCGATTGCATTGCAGTCGCCGCGGCGTCGATCCCAAGGACAAAGCCGCCCGCCAGCAATGGTATCGTGGCGAGCTCAAGACCGCCACCGGCAGCGAATCAACCCGCGACTGCGACGGCGGGCGCGACTACGAATCCGCCTGCGCCCATTTCGAGGGCCTCGCCGACGACGGCATCCGGCACCAGCTCCGCCTCATCCAGGGCGACCTCAACCGAGTCCGCCACGCCGCCCGCCAGATCAATCCCGCCTGGCTCGACCAGTTCGCCACCGACGCCGATCTCGAGCGCTACCTCCTCGCCATCGCCCGCCAAGCGTTCGGCTCCGACCTCGCCCTCCACGA
>CAYLJC010000326.1:0-4234 GCA_964383345.1 uncultured Akkermansia sp.
ATTCCCTTGGCTTCTTCGACGGTGATGGTGCCGTCTTTGCCGACCTTGTCCATCGCGTCAGCGATGATGTTGCCGATCTCGGTGTCCCAGTTGGCGGACACGGTGGCGACCTGGGCGATCTCCTTGGTGTCGGTCACCTCGGTCGAGATGTTTTTGAGCTGCTCGACGAGAGCGGCGGTCGCCTTGGTGATACCGCGCTGCAGGCTGATCGGGTTGGCTCCGGCGGTCACGTTGCGGAGGCCTTCGCTGAAGATGGACTCGGCGAGGACCGTCGCGGTGGTGGTGCCGTCACCGGCGATGTCGGAGGTTTTCGAGGAAACCTCCTTGATGAGCTGGGCACCCATGTTCTCGTAGGGACAGGGGAGTTCGATCTCCTTGGCCACCGTGACACCGTCTTTGGTGATGGTGGGGCTGCCGAATTTTTTGTCGAGAATGACATTGCGACCGGCCGGCCCGAGGGTTGCCTTGACGGCCCGGGCGAGCTTGCGCACACCGGCGAGCAGGGCGTGACGTGCTTCTTCTTCGAATGACAGTTGTTTAGCCATAGTATCGTATTGGTATCTGTGTTAATTAAATGGATTGGAGCCGGGTGAGTGACCCGCCCCCTGCTGGTCTTCAGGAGAGAATCCCGAGGATGTCGCTCTCGTTCACGAGAACACATTCGTCACCGCCGACCTTGACTTCGGTACCGCCGTACTTGGAGATGAGCACCTTGTCGCCGACTTTGACGGAGAACTCGATGATCTCGCCTTCGTCGTTTTTGCCCGTGCCAAGCGCGATGACTTCCGCTTCCTGGGGTTTTTCCTTCGCGGTGTCGGGAAGGAAGATCCCTCCGTCGGTTTTCTGCTCGTCGAGCTCGATTCGCTTCACCAGGACGCGAGTTCCCAGGGGTGTGATGTTAGTAGCCATGTGGTTTGGATTCTTGGTTTACTTTGGTTTTATGGTTGAAATCCCGCAACTCGCTGAACGCGCCGCCGGTATAAAAATGAGCGGACTCAGGAGCGGCCCGGCGAATTGCGGAAAGGAAATCCCGATCCCCTGCCGTGAGGGAATCGGGAAAAAGGGTTCAATTTCAGGATTTGTCTTCGGTTACTTCCTCGAATTCGGCATCGACGACATCGCCTTTGGTACGTTTGGGTTCGTTGGCATCCCCGTCGCCCGCATCGGGCTCGGCACCGGCGGGACCTCCGGGAGCGGCTTGCTGGGCGGCGGCTGCGATTTCGGCAAATTTGGCCTGGAGGGCGTCACTGGCGGAGCGAATCGCGTCGGTGTCATCTCCCTTGAGCGCCTCCTCGACAGCGGTCACGTCGGTCTCGATCTCAGACTTGACTGCGGCCGGGACTTGCTCGCCGAGTTCACCGAGCTGTTTTTTCACGGTGTAGACAGCGTTGTCGGCGACGTTGCGGACCTCGATGTTCTCCATGCGTTTTTTGTCCGCCTCGGCATACTCCTCCGCTTCGCGTTTGGCCTTCTCGATTTCCTCATCGCTGAGGCCGCTCGAGCCCTCGATGGAGATGTGATGCTCCTTGCCGGTGCCTTTGTCTTTCGCCGAAACCTTGAGGATTCCGTTGCGGTCGATGTCGAAGGTCACTTCGATCTGGGGAAGACCGCGGGGCTGCGGGCTGATCCCGTCGAGTCGGAAATTGCCGAGGACCTTGTTGTCCGCGACGAGCTTGCGCTCGCCCTGGCAGACCACGATATCGACGGAGGGCTGATTGTCGGCGGCGGTCGAGAAAGTCTGTGATTTTTTCGCCGGGATCGTCGTATTGCGCTCGATCATGGGCGTCGCTATGCCGCCCATGGTTTCGATGGAAAGGGACAACGGCGTCACATCGAGAAGGACGACATCCCCGAGGGACGGGTCTTTGGAGAGCACGCCGCCCTGGATCGCGGCACCAACGGCGACAACCTCATCGGGGTTGACCCCCTGGTGGGGATCCTTGCCCGCGAGGGAGCGGGCCGTTTCCACCACCTTGGGCATGCGGGTCATGCCGCCGACGAGGACAAGTTCGTCGATGTCGCCGACGCTGACTCCGGCTTCTTTGAGACAGGCTTTGGCCGGACCTTTGGTGCGCTCGAAGAGAGGATCGGTCATCTGCTCGAGAGCGGCCCGGGTGAGGGTCTTCTGAATGTGCTTCGGACCGGTCTGATCGGCGGTGATGAAAGGCAGGTTGATCTCGTAGGATTGCGAGGAGGAAAGCGCGATCTTGGCTTTTTCGGCTTCTTCCTTGATGCGCTGGAGTGCGTCGGGCTGGCCGTTCAGGTCGATACCGGTGTCGGCTTTGAAACCTTCCACCATCCACTTGATCACGGTGCTGTCCCAGTCGTCGCCACCGAGCTGAGTGTCGCCATCGGTGGCGAGCACTTCGAAGAATCCTTCGTCGATCTCCAGCACGGAAATGTCGAAAGTCCCCCCACCGAGGTCGTAGACGGCGATTTTTTCCTCGCCTTTTTTATCGAGCCCGTAGGCCAGCGCGGCGGCGGTGGGTTCGTTGACGATACGCTTCACTTCGAGACCGGCGATCTCACCGGCGGCCTTGGTGGCGTTGCGCTGGGAGTCGTTGAAATAGGCGGGCACGGTGATGACGGCCGCGGTGATGCTCTCGCCGAGTTTCGCTTCGGCATCCGCTTTGAGCTTGGAAAGCACCATCGCGGAAATCTCCTGCGGGCTGTAGGTTTTGCTGACTCCACCCACTTCGACCTGGATATGGGCGTCTCCGTTGGAGGCCTTCACGATCGTGTAGGGGGTCTTTTTCTCCTCTTCGGAAAGCTCGTCGAATTTGCGCCCGATGAGACGTTTCGCGGAAAAAATCGTATTTCTCGGATTGGTGATGGCCTGGCGCTTGGCCGCCTGACCGACGACACGCTCTCCATCCTTGGTGAAGGCGACGACCGACGGAGTGGTGCGCGCACCTTCCGCATTCTCCAGTACGACCGGCTGCCCGCCTTCCATGACGGCCATGCAGGAGTTCGTAGTTCCAAGGTCAATTCCCAAAATTTTGCTCATAGTTCAATCAGTTCTGCTCGCGGGGCGTTCATTGTTGTTGCGAGAACGGAGTTCTCCGGTTTCCTCCCCACGCTCTACGCATTCGACGTGCCAAACGGCTCCAATACTATTTTACTCATTTTATTACAATGAGTTACGACGTTTCCTGATCCGATTCTAATTCATCTGACTTTCCGCAGAAGCGCCAAACTGGCTCGATTCGCTGCTCTGAAAGCGTCACAATGTCGCACCTGTGCCATTTCGTCCGGTGAAGAGCCGGATCGGGCGCGATCCTCCGGGCGTCCGCTTCAGTGGAAAAGGAAAGGAACCCCCATGGCCTCGAAAGCCGCCTTCGGTTCGGCCATGTAGCGCTCGGCGAGTTCGTCGAACTTCCCGGCGGCCCGGTAGGCGGCGAGAAAGGCGTTCACCTGTCCGAGCAGTTCGGTATCTTCCCGGCGCAGCCCTATCGCCCAGGTTTCTTCGCGGATGGGCTGCAGGATGGGCCGGGTTTCGTTCTCGAAGTTCCGCCAGTAGCGGTAGATGGAAATCTGATCGTAAATAAAGGCGTCGGCCTTGCCCTGGACAACTTCGAGGGCGCAGGCAGCGGCATCGTCGAGGGTGATGAGTTCGAGTTCCGGCATCTCGGTCCGCGCCCACTGGTGCCCGGTGGTGGCCAACTTCACCGCGACTTTGTGCCGCCCCGGCTGGAGGTCCGCGACCGTTTGCAGGGGAGAGTCGGCGGCCACGAGCATACACAGTCCGTTGGTAACGTAGCCGTCCGAAAAGGCGATGGCCCGCTCGCGTTCGGGAGTGCGTGTCATCGAGGAAATGATCACGTCGATTTTGCCCGACTGGAGCGCGGGAATGATCCCGTTCCACTCGACGTCACGCAACTCGAGAGGGCGACCGAGACTCTCGGCGAGCCCCTCGGCCATCCTGACACTGATACCGTCGGGTTGATTGTCAGGGCCGCGCATCTCGAAAGGCGGATAGGCCATCTCCATCCCGACGACGAGGGGGCGTACCGCTGCCGCATCCGGATTTTTCTCGCCACACCCGCTGAAAAGACAGAGGCCCAGGGCAGCGAGAACGACGAAGGCAGCCTGTTCCGTGAGGACGATGGAGGTGGCGGAAAATCGGATTATGGGACACTTTCACGCCCTCGAAGGGAAACTCAAGACGTTTGACTCGGTCGGGATTCCATTCGACCGTGCCTTTCCCATGCGCGATCTGCTTTTTCCCATTCTC
>CAYLJC010000327.1:0-4231 GCA_964383345.1 uncultured Akkermansia sp.
CGGAGACGGCCAGTTCGCTGTCAAAGCGGAGCCAGTCGGTCGGATTCCAGTAGAGCGCCCACTCGATGCCGTAGCGCTCGGTGGCAGGTCCCGGTTCGTTGGTGCCGGCATCGCCGACGTAGAGCAACTCGGACTCGCTCTCCAGATGCCACAACGAGACGGAGGAGGTGACGTTTTCCAGAATCTCGGTCCGTGCTCCGATCTCGGTGCCCCACTGGCGCACCAGCGGATCGACCGCGGGCGCGGGCAGGCCGGTCGCGGGATCGACCCGGAGAGTGACCCCGCGGGCGTCGTTGCTGTGAAAGCCGCCGCCCCAGTTGAAGAACAGTTCGGTGTCATGCCAGGGACCGAAGACCGCACCGAATTTCGGGTTGACCATCACGGCGGTGTCATTGCCCGAGTTGGCGGGCAGCCCGGAGAGGGAGGTGACATCGAAATGATAGAGGTCGGCGCGGACCCCGCCGTTGATTTTGAGCCAATCGTTGATCGCGAGTTCCTGGTTGGCAAAGCCGGCGACGTTCATTTCGTAGACCTCGTCGGATCGCACCGTTCCGACGCGGCGGCGGGCCGAGGTGTTGTGGAGACCGACCTCGTCGATAAAGTCGTGGTGCGACTGGAGTCCGACGGTGAATTCCCCCTCGCGGCCGAAGAGTTCGTTGTCCCGCCGGTCGGTGATCCGCAGTCCGGTGAAGACGCGGTCATCGACCTGGTTGAACTGATCGCCGTTGACCGGATCGTTGAGGAAGTAAGTGAAATTGGAATAGAGGTCGAGGGCGTAATGCCCGACGTAGGCGTTGACCTCGGTGGTGGAGCGGTCTCCTTCGTGGATCCAGTCAAAGGAGAGACTGTAGCGCTCCGAATCGCCGCCCACGGTGGGATCGACAAAGCCGAGGCGATCAATCACGCCGTTGTTGACGAGGCGCGAGGGGATTTGGTCGGTCGCGGTCCACTCGCCGTGGTAGGCCATCCCGGTGAGGGAGTAGCGGTTCACCCCCGATTCCCAGTAGTATTTTACGAAGCCGTTGAATTTTTCGAAATCCTCCTCGAGGACCCAGGGGCCGTCGTAGTGGTTGTATTCAAAGGCGGTGCTGAGGGTGCCGTGGCCGAGGTCGGCGCTGTCCATGAAAAGGAAGCGGAAATAATCGTCCATTCCCCCGGTCACGGAGGCGGTCCCGTGCGGAATGATGTCGTAGAGGCCGAATTTCGCGGAGCCGGCCGTGGAAAAATCGCCCAGATCAGCGAAATAGGGTCCCTTGGTGTAGTCCAGGGTCTCGATGAGTTCGGGAATGAGAAAATTGAGGTCGGCGTATCCCTGGCCGTGTCCGTGGCTGCGGTTGTTCACCGGCATGGCGTCGGCGAAAACCCCGAAGTCGGTGCCGTGGTCGAGGTTGAAGCCACGTACGAAATACTGGTTCGCTTTGCCGCCGCCGCTGTGCTGGGTGATGATCATGCCGGGCACCACCTCGAGCAATTCGCCGCGTCGCAGGTAGGGACGTTCCATCAGTTCCGCGGCACTGGCCCGGCCCATCGAGGGAGAGGCGGCGATGCCGAGGAGACTCTGGTCTTTGCCCGGTACCTCGATGGTGTCGAAAACGGCGACGGTGCTCTCGGTGCGGACCGGGGTGGGGACGCGGTCATTGATCACGGCGGGAGTGGACACGGCCACGGTCGCGGGCAGTTCACCCGCTTCGGCGGGGGAGGTCGTGCCGGCGGGCGGAACCGCCGCAGTCGTCGCGACCGGTCCTTCCTCCCCGGGTTCCTGCCCTTGCAGCAAAGGCGCGGTCGAAAAGAAACAGGCGAAGACGAGGCCGGGGATCAGGGCCGGGATAGAGCGGGTCATGGAAGTGGTTCACGGTTTCATTCGGGGAAACGAAATTTCCGGCGTGATCCCACGGTTTTTTCTCCGGGGCGCGTTTCGTTCTCGCTTTTTCTCAACCGGATTTCTGTTCGAGCCACTCCGAGAGTTGCGCGCGGGCTCGATAGAGACGGCCTTCGACGGCGCGGCGCGAGCAGGAGAGGATGTCGGCGCATTCCTCGTGGCTGAGCCCTTCGATGCCGCAGAGGATGAGCGCTTCGCGCAGGGGAACGGGGAGAGAGGCGATCCCGGCCTCCAGTTGTCCCCACTGCTCCGAACGCACCGCGGTCTCATCGGGCGGGTGGGAGGGCGAGACAAGGCGGTCGCCGTCGTCGGGCTGGAGGGGACGGTTCCGGCTGGCGTTGCGCTGGCGTCGGCTGCGGTGGTGATCGTGGCAGTGGTTCCGTGCGATGCGGTAGATCCAGGCGGAAAAGTGCTCGGCGGAACGGGTGCGGGGCAGGGCGGAGTAGGCTTTGACAAAAGTATCCTGACAGATCTCCTGGGCGTCCTCGACATTGCCGACCCAGCCGAGGCAGAACCGGTAGATGCGGTCCTGGTGCAGTTCAACGAGCCGCCGGTAGGCCACGTGGCAGCCGGCGCGGGATCGCTCCACGAGATCGACGAGATCGTCCGCCCGCTTCACCGTGGCGCTTTCCTCCGGGTCGGTTTGGTCGGCACTCCGGGAGACGCGACGCGTGCCGGCGGGGTTCCACCCGGGGAATCCTGTGCTCGTGTCAATGCTTGTCATGATGGGTGATACTTTCCCGGGTCCACTGGAGGAGACGCTGCGATTGCTCGGGGGAGAGATGCTCTTTCATCATCAGAAAGTGCTCGATGGTGACCCGTTGCAACTCGCCTTGCGCGTCGTGGATCGCGGTGAGCGCGTCGTCGATCACCGGACCGCCCGCCGGTTCCGACTCCAGCGCGGCGGCGAGATTTTCTCCGGCCCGCTGGATGCGCCGGAGGATGGCTTTTCTCTGGTCGGCGTAGACCGTCTCGATCGGGGCGAGGCGTTTTTCCTGCTCCGGGGTGATTTCGAGCTGGGAGTGGAGCCAGTCGTGAAAGGTCCCGCCGGTGTCCTCGGTGCGGTGGTCGAGGGAGTGTCCGGGCAGGGAGTTTCTCGCCACGAAAAAGGCGGTCGCGGCGGAGAGAAGGACGGCGGTGATCGTCCAGAGCAGTGGTCCGAGTCGGTGCGACATGGGAGGGGACCGGACGATCTCAGAGGGAGGCGAAGGGACCGATGTCTTCGGAAAAAAGCCCCAGCAGCGGCGGAGCCGGAACTTGTCTCTCGCGGGCCACTTCGAGGGTGATCGCGGTCGAGAGGAGGATCCCGGCGAGACAGGCGCAAACGCCCCCGAGAAAGATCGTCTGAATCTGTCTCGCGGGAGGTCCGAGACGGGAAATGACGTTGGCACCGAGTGAGGCGGGCGCCGCGTGGTGGCGAAGACGGTGGAGGAGCGGGTCGAGATCGGGCGTTTCCATGGGGTTGGCTAGCAGTCTGTTGATAACCCCCACGATGGAAAACTGCGAGACATTTTTCTGATTGGCGAGGCACACGGTCGTGCCCCTTTCGATTTCATCGAAATCGAAATCGGTATCGATCCCCGTATCCCACACGGTATCGTTCTCTTGCAGCGCTCCGCAGCAAAAAGGCTTGAGGCCCCCCTGGAGAAGGCTCTCAGTTCTGCCCGTGGACGACGGGACAGGGGGTCTTGCTCATTCCGATGAGGATGTGGGCCAGACCGGGATGGTATTCGATGATGTCCTCGGCGAGGGCGCGCAGGCTTTCATCGAAGGCGCGCCGGGTTTCGGGATCGTCCTGACAGATTTCCCCCGGCGAGGCGGCGGCGGCGGCGAGCAGGGCGAGGGCGTCGGGGTTTCCGGCATTCGCCGAGGAATCGTTGAGATACATGGTAGTGGAGTGGTGCGGTTTGTGCGGGGGAGTGAGGAGAGTGGATCAGTCTGCGGAAAAGGAGGTGTAGCGCGGTGCCGGTGCCTGGCCGTCGCGTTGCAGGTCCCGGATTTTTTCCTTGAGGAGGACGTGAGCGGTGTCGGCGGCGTTTTTGCCGTAAAAACCCGATCGCGACAGTTCCTCGAGCAACTCTTTCACCTGGAGAGTTGTGGAAAGAGTGATCTGGACGGTCTCGGTGGTGTTCTTCGGCCTGGCCATTTTGTTCTCTGATGAGATAACAATGGCATTTTTATAAGGAAATAATGGCACAAGTCAAAGAAATTGAAGAAAATCTCGAAAAAAGTTTGCTTTTCCTGAAAATGACCTGTTCAAGCGAACGGAAAACCCCGTGAAACGCCCGTTCAGTCGGTGGGAGATGTTGTGAATCACGCGATGCGGGGAGGGGTGAGGGGCGTAAAGGCATT
>CAYLJC010000328.1:0-4230 GCA_964383345.1 uncultured Akkermansia sp.
CGTCCGCGAAAACGGGCTGTCCGCGTTTTCCTGAAAATCCTCGCGGTGCTCGGCTGGCTTGTCCTCGTGATCCTGCTCTCGGCCGGGGCGCTCTGGTGGTATCTCCATCCGGCGATGACCCATGAAAAAGGGGTGGTTTACGGAGAAAGAAACGGGCGTCCCCTCGTTTATGATGTCCTCACCCCGCGCCGGGGAGGCAACGGACGGGGGATCCTCTTCCTCGTGAGCGGGAGTTGGAAATCCAAGCCGGAATCGGTGCGCCCCTGGCTCGCCGCTCCGTTTTTGCGCGAGGGATTCACGGTTTTTGCGGTATGTCATCACTCGCAGCCGGAGGTCACGGTCATGGAAATCGTTGCCGACATTGAGCGCGCCGTGCGCCACATCCGGCACGGGGCCGCCGCCCGAGGTCTCGATCCCGACCGGCTCGGAATCAGCGGCGGCAGTTCGGGCGGTCATCTTTCGCTGATGCTCGCGACCACCGGTGGGGCGGGGGATCCGACGGCGGAGGACCCGGTGGAGCGGGAAAGCAGCGAGGTGGGGGCGGCGGCGGTTTTTTTCCCCGTGACCGATCTGCTCAATCTCGGCGATTCCACCCAGAACCTGCACGATGGCGGTCCGCCAAAGAGCTATCGCAAGTCCTTCGGCCCCGACACCGACCGGCCCGAAGTCTGGCAACGGGTCGGGCGCGGCGTTTCGCCGATCTACCATATTCCTCCCGATCTGCCTCCGATTCTGATTTACCACGGCGATGCCGATACCCTCGTGCCACTCGATCAGAGCACCCGTTTCCGCGAGGCCGCCGCCGCCGCCGGACACGAGGTGGAACTGGTCATCCGTGAAGGCAAGTCGCACGGCTGGCTCTCCATGATCCTCGACATTCGGACTTTTGCCCGCTGGTACGAAGAAAAATTGCGCTGAGGAAGCTGCGTTTCGGCCCGAATGGTTGTCCTGATTCTACGCAAATGCGCGTTTGCTCACCAGGCGGTTCGGGCCATGTTCCGGGGATGAGATTGATCGCTGCGATTCTCCTCCTCACCTTGGCCCGTGAGGCGTATGGAGAATCCCCTGTCCTGACTTTTGAAAAAGACGTGCGCCCCATCCTGAAGGAGCACTGCACGCACTGTCACGGCGAAGAGGAAAAACCCGGCGGCGGCGTCGATCTGCGTCTGCGCCGCTTCATGGACGTCGCCCTCGACGGCGAAGTGGCACTGCTCGTTCCGGGGAAGCCCGAGGCCAGTGAACTCATCCACATCATCGAGCGCGGCGAGATGCCGAAAAAGGGCAAGGCGATGCCGCCCGCCCAACTGGCGATTCTTTCCCAGTGGATCGCCCAGGGCGCCAAAACCGCCCGCCCCGAACCCGAGACCCTTCCCATCGGTGCGATCATCACCGAAGAGGATCGCGAGCACTGGTCCTTCAGACCGGTGGAGCGTCCCGAGGTGCCGAAGGCGAAGGACGCCACCCTCGTCAGCACTCCCGTCGATGCGTTTCTCCTTGCGGCCATGGAGGAGAAAGGGCTGAGTTTCGCCCCGGAGGCGGACCGCCGCGCCCTGATCCGCCGCGTCACCCTCGACCTCACCGGCCTTCTCCCCGAACCGACCGAAGTGGACGCCTTTGCCGCCGACAAGTCCCCCGACGCCTACGAAAAACTCATCGACAAGCTCCTCGCCTCTCCCGCCTACGGCGAACGCTGGGCGCGGCACTGGCTCGACGTGGCCGGTTACGCCGACTCGAACGGTTACGCCGAGGCGGACTCCGTCCGTCCCCACGCCTGGCGCTACCGCGACTATGTGATCCGTTCTTTCAACGAGGACAAACCCTGGGATGTCTTCATTCGCGAACAACTCGCCGGCGACGAGATGGCCGGGGCGACCCACGCCGACTACCAGCAGGCGGTGCTCGACCCGGAACGCCTCGACCAACTCACCGCGACCGCGTTTCTCCGCATGGCTCCCGACGGCACCGGGGATCCCACCGACGACCAGAATCTCGCTCGCAATCAGGTCATCGCCGAGCAGCTCAAAATCGTGAGTTCCTCGCTCATGGGACTCACCGTGGCCTGCGCCCAATGCCACGACCATCGCTACGATCCCATCAGCCACGAGGATTACTTCCGTTTCCGGGCGATTTTCGAACCCGCCTACCACTGGAAATCCTGGAGAAAACCCGCGCAGCGCCTCTACTCGCTCTACACGCCGGAAGAGCATGCCAAAGCGGCCGAAATTGAAAAGGCCGCCGCCGCGATCAATGCCGAAGCCCGCGCCATGAGCAAAAAATTCCTCGACGAGATCTTTGAAGTCGAGGTGCTCAAGCTCCCCGAAGCGGATCGGGAACCCTACCGCGCCGCCCGCGCCACCGACAAGAAAGACCGCACTCCCGAGCAGGCCGCCCTCATCAAGAAATATCCTTCCGCCCTCGCCCTCTACTCCCTCAATCTCTACGACAAGAAAAAGCAGGAGATCGTGGAGGCCAAGGTCGCCGAGGCCACCGCGCTGCGCGCGACCAAACCGAAGCAGGAATTTGTCATGGCCCTCACCGAGATAAAAGGCCAGGTTCCCGAAACAAAACTGTTCAACCGCGGCGATCACGAGCAGCCCACCCACACCGTCCCTCCGGGCGAACTCACCATCCTGACGACACCGGAAATCGAGCCGTTTGCTCCCGAGCCGCTTCCCTCCGGATCGAGCGGACGCCGTCTCGCCTACGCCAAGTGGCTCACCAGTGGGAAACACCCGCTCGTCGCCCGTGTCCTCGTGAACCGGTTCTGGATGCACCACATGGGGCGCGGCATCGTCAACACGCCGGGGGACTTCGGGGTGCAGGGCGAAGCCCCCACCCATCCCGAGTTGCTCGACTGGCTCGCCGACGAATTTGTCAAGAGCGGCTGGAAACTCAAGCCCTTCCACAAAACCATCCTCCTGAGCCGGGCCTACCGCCAGTCTTCGGTCCATCCCGAATCCATCGAGACGGACCCTGACAACGCTCTTTACGCCCGCTTCAAAATGCGCCGTCTCGACGCGGAATCCCTGCGCGACTCCATCCTCGCGGCGACGGGAACGCTCGTCCGCGAGCCTTTCGGCCCCCCTTCTTCCATCGCCCGCGATCCCGCCGGACGCATCGTTGTCGGCGTGGACAAAGGGACCATCACCAAGGCCCAGGTGGAAAGCGGCGGTGAAAAGGACTTCCGCCGCTCCATCTACATCGAATCGCGCCGCAGCCGCCCCGTTACCGTGCTCGACACCTTCGACGCACCCGTCATGGTGCCGCACTGCGAAATGCGGAACGAAACAACCGTCGCGCCCCAGGCCCTCCTCATGATGAACGATACTTTCATCCTCGAGAACGCCAAACGCCTCGCCGAACGGATTCGGAAGGAAAAACCGAAGGACCGCACCGCCCAGTTGCAGCGGGCCTGGAGAATCCTCTACGGCGAAGCGCCGACCGACTCGGAGATCACCCGCAGTCTCGCCTATCTCGACCAGCAGACCAGTTCCCTGGGCGATTACTTCAGCGCCCTGCCCGAGGCAAAAGACAGCAAGGACAAGAAAAAAGAGGCCAAGCCCGTGGATCCTGCGGCGGAGGCGATGGCGAGCCTCTGCCAGATCCTCTACAGCTCGAACCGCTTCCTTTACATCGAATGAAAACCTCCCCCCTCTGTTCCCGCCGCCATTTCCTCCAGGCCAACAGCTTCGGGCTCGGCACCCTCGCGCTCGCCGCGCTGCTCAAAAAGGAGAACCTGCTCGCCTCGCCGGTGATGCCCGCCCTTCCCGGCGAGGTGCAATACGATCTCACCGTCAAGGAGCCTCATTTCCGGCCCAAGGCGAAGGCGATGATTTCCCTCTTCATGATGGGCGGTCCTTCGCAGATGGATCTTTTTGATCCCAAACCCATGCTCAACGAGTATGACGGCAAAAATTTCCCCGGCGAGATCAAATACGACAACCTCGCCCAGGCCTCTTCCAAGGTCTTCGGCTCTCCCTGGAAATTCTCCAGGCACGGCGAGTGCGGCATGGAACTGAGCGAATTGCTCCCCCATCTCGGCGGTGTCGCCGACGACATCACCCTGATTCGTTCGATGAGTTCGGGGGTGAGCAATCACGCCCAGGGTCTCTACGCGATGAACGCCGGAGGAGTCACCGCGGGACGTCCCGCCCTCGGCTCGTGGCTCACCTACGGACTCGGCAGTGAAACCGAGGAACTGCCCGCCTACATGGTGCTCTCCCACCCCAA
>CAYLJC010000329.1:0-4216 GCA_964383345.1 uncultured Akkermansia sp.
GAGTGAATACGAAAGTAGCTGAAAATCATTCCGATGAGAATGAGGGGGAATTGGTAGAATCCCACGCCCAGCACGTAGACGTAGAAGGAGCGGCCCAGGGAGGTTTTCATCGGCAGGGGTTCCCCGGTGATTTTCCTCACCCGGATTCCGAAGAGCGCCTTGCCCGGAGTGGTGCCGAAAAGATGGATGAGCACCGCCTCGAAAAAATGCCAGCCGATCAGGGCGAAAAAGAGAGTTCTCGCGAAGACGAGGGCCTCCGGTTTCTGCATCTCGGCCATGTAGCGGCTGAATACCTCCGCCAGGGACTCCCCCGGAAGGGGTTGCGGCACCGCCGCGTCGGACAACTGGAAAATCAGCACCGAGACCGCGGTGTAGTCAAACATGCGGGCCCAGAAACGGACAAAAGGCCGTGTCCGGGCGCGCACCTCCAACGATGCCGGAGCGACAAACGGACGCGTCGAGGGGAGCGGGGCGTCGCCGATCTCCCCGGCGTGGGGATTGACCGGCTCGGATTCCGGCTGCGGAGACGAAGGCGGGGGAGCGACCGGTTCCTCGGTCTGGCTTTCCTCCGCCCGGGCCTTGCCGCGCTCGCGCAGCATTTCCAGCGCGGGGATTTCGCGGAGCGGTTTCCACCCGTCGAGATCGCGGTGCCACGCGAGGGAATCACCCGAGACGTCTCCGCTTTCGAGGAGTTCCCCCACTTTAAAAAGAGAATACGGCCCCTTTCGGGAACCGTCGATGGAGAGATAAAAATCCATGGAAAGGAGTCTGGGGAAACCCGCGAAGCTGACTTATTCGCTGCGAAGGGCCTTCGCAGGTTGCATCGTGGCGGCGATGAGGGCGGGCACGAGGGAGGCGACGGTGCAGGCGAGGAAGGCCCCCACCGAAATGATGACCGAGTCGCGCAGGGTTTGTTTGGCCGGCAAACCACCATCGACCTTGTAGATTTCTTCCGAGAAAATATCGACGCCAAAATTGGTCCCGACCCAGCCGGCCATGTCGTTGCGGAAGTAGAGCGTCAGTTGGGCGAGAAGCAGTCCCACGACCACCCCGACGATACCGACGAGGACCCCCTGAACGAGAAACACCCACGCAACCTGGCCTTCCAGCGCCCCCAGCGCCTTGAGCAGGCCGATCTCCGAACGCTTTTGATAGGTCACCGTGATCATCGTGTTCATGATGCAAAAACCGCCCACGATCATGATCATGAACAGGATCAGGTACATCGCCTGCCGCTCCGCTGCGACCGCGTCGAAGATCAGCTTGTGCATCTCCACCCAGGTCATGACGCGATACTGCTGGGGCAGGAGGGAATAAAAAATCTCCTGGTACTCGTTGGCCTTGAAACCGTCGTCCGTCCGCACCGCGATGCCGTGGCACTCTTCGAGATCGAAATTGTAGAGCACCTGGGCGGTTTCGAGATGCACAAACACGATATTGCTGTCGAAATCCCAATTGCCTGAATCGAAGATCCCCGTCACCGTCACTTCCTGGGGAGCGGTCATCTCGCGAATCTCGTTGATCTCCTCCTTGCGACCGCCCTCGTCCTCGGCCTTTTCCATGCGGTCGAGCGACTGCATGATGGAGTCGATGTCGCGCGGCGAGTAGAGCAGGATTTTGTCCCCCACCCGGATGTTCTGCGCCTCGGCGATGCCGTCGCCGATCACCGCCGAATAAAAATCATTCAGGTCGAAATCTCCCCTCGGCACCGTTTTGGTGGGATCGGTCGGGTGTTTCGGGTCCGGCCCCTTCGCGAGTTTGGAACGCATCCGCTCCAACTCCTCGCCCTCGGGCGGGAGGATGCCGCGTATCACCGGCGCGCTGCGGAGCCCTTCGAAATCCATCACCACCTGGCCGCGCACGTAGGGCGTCACCGAGATGACCCCCTCGACATCCGAAATTTTTTCATAGGGCTCGGGCCAGTCCCGCAGAATCCCGCCCGTATCGATCACCATGTGCGGTTCAAAACCGAGGATGCTGTCCTTGATCCGCTCCCCGTAACCGGTGAAGACGGCGATGACCACCGCGAGCAGCCACACCCCCAAGGCCACCCCGAGGATGGAAATCACCGTGATGATGGAGACGAAGGTGCGCTTGGGCTTGAGATAGCGGGTGGCCAGGAAAGGACTGAAAAGCATGGACTGGAGAGGTGACTTCTTGCTACGGTAGCCCCTTATCCTCAATTCGATAGTCTAATTCATCGTAACAAGCCCCATGATCAGCGAACGCCCCGCAAAGTACAAAGCCTTTATTTTTCTCGGTGCGCCCGGCTGCGGCAAAGGCACCCAGGGAGGAATTCTCGGCACCATCCCCCGTTTTTATCATTTCTCCATGGGCGATGCCTTCCGCGCGATGGACACCCGCACCCCCATCGGACAGGAATTTATCTCCTACTCCCGCAAGGGCGAACTTGTCCCCGACGAACTCACGATCCGCTATTTCAAAGTCCAGATCGACGCCCGCGCCGACCTCCACATGTTCAAACCCGACATCGACATCCTCATTCTCGACGGCATCCCGCGCAGCGTTGAGCAGGCGCTTCTCCTCGAAAAACACATCGACGTGCTCCAGCTTTTCCACCTCTCCTGCCCCGACCGCGACGAACTCATCACCCGCATCCGCAAGCGCGCCCTCAAGGAAGGACGCCTCGACGACGGCAGCGAGGAAGTCATTCAGCGCCGCATCCGCACCTACGAAGAGTCCACCAGGGAACTCATCGAGCACTACTCCGACCGCCGTGCCAACATCAATGCCAACCAGTCCCCGGTGAAAGTCACCCACGACATTCTCAGCGTCATCCTCAGCCACCCCGAGTGGCAGCCCCAAAAGGAGGACTGAAACAGTCCCGGGGCCGTTTCAGTCCTTCGGGCCGGTCTCGCGGAAGGGCCACTCCGGGGCGCCGGGTGGATCGACCGCTGCGGGGGATTTGCCCAGAGCGAAATCCGATGGTCTCAGATCGCGTCCCGACCAGTAGGTCTCGTCCCGGACAAAGCCGTAAAAACTCGGGTAGTAGGGATCGACGTAGGTCACGTCCGCTTCGGTCGGCACCTCAAGTCCGGTAAGGAAATACGAGGCGTTGACGACGAGTCGGCGCAGGTCCTCACTGACGAGATCGACCGCCGCACCGGCGGTGGTACAAAAAGCGCGCCCTGTGCTGGTGCCGTTCGGAGCGGTGTATTCGCGCACCCAGGCGAGCGGCTGCAGCGGATCGTTCTTTTCGCCCTCCAGCGGTTTTGAAGCAGGATCGAGTGTCTCCGTGACCGCTCCGCGGAGGAGAATCGTCTCCTTGTCGGTGAGATGCTTCACCGTGTAGACATCGGACGCGGCAAAGACATCGCTGACACCGCGGAGGATGGGATGGTCGGCATTGGCCTCTTCGACGACCCCGCGGGCTCCTTCCTTCTTATGCACGCCGTGGTGGGCGACCCAGGTTTCGCCGAGGATTTTCAGACCAAAGCCCCCTTTTTTCCAATCGCCGTAGCTCCAGCCGCCGTCTTCCATTTTCCCGGCAAAGGCATGGGTTGCGGTGCGCAGACCGATGACCGGTTTCCCCGCGTTGAGGAAAGCCGTGATCGGCTTTGTTTGCTCCGCCGGGAGATCGCGGAAACGCGTCGAGAGAATGAGCAGGTCCGCCCCGGCGAGCGCCTCGGTGCCGGGAATATTTTTCTGATTGTTCGGATCAATGTAGCCTTTTTCCGGGTCCACCGAAAAGAGCACCGTGGTATCAAAACCGTGCCTCTGACTGAGGATCTTCGCCAGCATCGGAAGCGCCTCCTCCGAGCGATATTCCTCGTCCCCGGCGATGAGAACGATTTTTTTTCCCTTGCCCGGCCCTTCCCCGCCGGAGAGATGCAGGCCGGGACCATCGGCGGCCGAGAGCGGAATCCCGCCGGTGAAAACGAGGGCGAAAGCGACGGCGAAGAGACGGAATGGGGATTTCATGATACATCGAACGCGAATGCGCAGCGGGACCGGATTGTAATCCGGAGCAATGAAAATTACCATGGCGGAATAAAGGCCCCGGTACGGGGGTGACTGAGGCTTGCGCCCTCATCCCCCTTCGACCCCAAGGAGGGGCGCTTTGTAAGCGCCCGGCAAGCCCTGCCCCCATCCCCCGCACAAAAGACAGGGATCGATTTCGATTTCGATTTCGATACAAACACCCGATCAATACGCCAGAATCATGCCCAAGTGGATCCTCGAATCCCCCTGGCTC